>JBGOUV010000551.1:0-3416 GCA_041477815.1 Terriglobia bacterium
GCTCGACAATCTCTCCCGAGTCGTCCATCCAGTTGCCCCTTGGCAGTATGCGTGTCACTACCGGGGGCGCGGATTCGGTCACCACGATTTTCGGTATGGCCGCTTCCAGAATGTCGCGCTCGGCCTCCAGCTTGGCCACCTGGGGATCGAGCGGCGGCGGCTCCGCGGCGGTCAGGGCCAGGCGGAAGCGGCCGATGGTGGCCCGCCGGTAGTCGGAGTCGTGCCGCAACCGCACGGTCAGCACCGACTCCGGGCCGGTCCGCAGCTTCTCGGCGAACCACAGGGCCAGCAGCGGACGCCTGGTTTCACCATAGGTGGCCACGCCCCACCCGGTTTTGGTATTGCCGTCGATGGCCGCCATCTCGGGCAGTCCCGCTCTCTGGCTGGTCAGGTTGCTCGACGCCAGAACGAACTCCAGCTTGCGGTCCCCCAGCTCCGCTTCGGCCTCGGTCAATACGAAGCGGTCCGCGCCGCGCGAGACCCCGACGCCGGGGAGACTCTCATCCGGGTGGATCTCCAGGCCGATCGCGGTCCACACTCCTTCGCCGGGGCGGAGCGTAATGGTGTAGGTTTCGTTGTCGGGGTTGGGACCGCCGGCTACGATCAAGCCGTTGCCGGGCTTGCGGTCGGGGACCAGCGAGCCGGCTTCCAAGGCGGTCGTCTCGACCGGCTCGTCATTATAGATAGTGAGCTTCGCACCTTGAGTGGCCGTGGCCGACGCGGGACGCTGGAACTGCCAGGCAATGTCGGCGGCCTTGCGCGGCTCGACCGGCCCCAGCAGCCGGTTCAGCTCCTCCAGGCGGCGGCGCTGGTCGTCGCTGGGAAGTGACAGTACCGTCCCCCAGGCCTTGGACCCTTTGTCGGGCACCAACCCGGTTTCCTGGATGTCGGCGAAGAAGGCCTTCAGGGCATAGAAGTCGCGCGAGAGGAAAGGATCGAACCTGTGGTCGTGGCACTCCGCGCACCCCGTGGTGCTACCCAGCCACACGGCGCTCACCGTGCGCACGCGGTCGGCGGCGTACTTGGCGAGGTACTCCTTGGGCTGCAGGCCGCCCTCGGCCGAGGTGCGGTTCAGCCGGTTGAAGGCGGACGCCACCTTCTGCTCGACTCCGGCGCCGGGCAGCAGGTCGCCGGCGATCTGCTCGCGGGTGAATACGTCGAACGGCTTGTTGTCGCGGAAGGCCCGCAGGACGTAGTCGCGATAGGGCCACGCCGGAAAGGGGTTATCGCCATGGAAGCCGCAGGTGTCGGCGTAACGGACCGCATCCAGCCAGTGCATGGCCTGCTTCTCGGCGTAGCGGGGGGAGGCCAGCAGGCGGTCTACTACCTTCTCATAGGTATCGGTTTCGAGCTCTTGCGGCGTGGGCGGGAGCCCGGTCAGGTCCAGGGTAACGCGGCGGATCAGGGTACGGCGGTCGGCCTCCGGGGAAGGCGACAGTCCCTCGGCCGCCAGCCGCGCCTGGAGGAAGGCGTCGATGGGACTTTTCGCCGCCACTGCGGGGACCGGGGGCGGCCTCAGCGGCTGATAAGCCCAGTGGCCCTCGTACTTGGCGCCTTCGGCCACCCAGCGGCGGATGAGGTCCTTCTGCTCCGCGGTCAGGGTCTTGTGGGCATAGGCCGGTGGCATCAGGCGCGCTGCGTCCGGGGAGAAGATCCGCTGGATGATGGCGCTGTGCTCGGGGTTGCCGGGGACGATCGGGGTGACGCCCGTCGGGGTCGGCTTGATGGCCTCGTCTCGCAGGTCGAGGCGCAGGCCGGCCATGCGCGCACTTTTGTCCGGGCCGTGACACCGGAAGCAGGTATCGGACATGATCGGCCGGATGTGGCGATTGAAGCTGACCTCGGCCCGGCTCGGGGCCGCGATGGCGAGGGTTGCCAGGGCCAGCAGAGTCCCAGCGGTTCTCATCCTCCCTATCATCGCACCGCGCCGCGATGGTTAGGGGGGAAAACCGCTTCCCCGCAAATGTGGAGCGGCCCTGCCGCGCCGGGCCCTCTGGCCCGGCCTGCCGAATTCCGGTAGATACAGAAAGCCGGCCAGGGGCCGCCCCACGGCGGGCTCCGGATAGGCTATTCGGCCGGTTGGCGGACTACCGGCTCCAGGTCCAGACCTTCATCCTTCTTGCGGGCGGGGCCGTACCAGTTGGTGAAGGCTTCGCGGATTACGTGCAGGATAGCGCCGCGGTTTTGCACGAATAGCCGCAGCCAGCCCCAGGCGTTCTTGTGGGGGAAGTAGATACCACGGAAGAATACTCGTGCGACCAGGTGGCTGATGCGGTAGGGAACCGGCTCGGTCCCCAGCCAGTCAATGGCCTTCCTGGTAGTGGCGGGGCTGTAGGAATTCCTCCAGGCGTATTCCACCTCGGTCTGCACCTCGGGGATGGTCATCTTCAGGGGTGTGTGCGCCATCAGGAAGGGCGCGAAATCGAGCCAGTGCTTGGGGCGGGTGAGGCGTCCCTCTCTGGCCAGCCGGTCGTAGAGAGGCGTAGCCGGGAAGGGAGTGATCTGACCGAAGACGGGCAGTCCCGGCGGCCACTGGCGGAGCTCGCTCAGGGTGCGCTCGGCGACTCCGGCGGTGTCGTTATCCAGACCGAAGATGAAAGAGGTGATGGCGTAGACGTTGCGCCGGGCCAGGCGCTCCAGCACCGCGCGGTACTCCCCGGGCTTGTTGAAGGTCTTGTTCACGCTGGCCAGATTGGCCGGGTCGATCGACTCCATGCCGATGAAGATCCACTTGCCGCCCGATTCGGCGATCAGGTCCACCAGTTCCTCGTCGCGCAGCAGGTTGGCGCTGATTTGGGCGACCCAGTTCAGTTGCGCGCCGGCGCGGATGATGTCGCGGAGCAGCGACTTGGTGCGCTTCACGTTGATGGCGAAGTTGTCGTCGACGAAGAACACGGCGATTTGCCCGCGGCTCTGGCGGGCGCGCGCCTTGAGGCGCAGCAGCTCTTCCACGATGCTCTCGTTGGAACGGAACCGGATGGAGTCGCCGAAAAATCCGGTGACGGTGCAGAACTCGCATCCGTACGGGCAGCCTCGGCCCGACTCGAGGGGGATGATGTGGAACGTCTCCCACCGCGCCTTGTAATGCGCCATGAGGGGGCGCACCAGGCCCGGAATGCGGTTGAACTGGTTGAGGTCGAGCGCTTCCCAGGGGATCTGGGGGTACTCCTGCAGGCTGGGCTTACGGTC
Organism: Terriglobia bacterium; assembly: GCA_041477815.1. Taxonomy (GTDB): domain Bacteria; phylum Acidobacteriota; class Terriglobia; order Bryobacterales; family JACQDG01; genus JBGOUV01. The sequence goes on from JBGOUV010000551.1 coordinate 3,190, forward strand.
CTGGCCGAAGGCGTCTACCGGCAGATAACGTTTCTTTAGGTCTCCGCGCGCCGCGTCCGCGACGATTTTGGGCCAAGTCTCGTCGGCCTCGCCCAGCGCGATGGCGTCGGCATGTTCCAGAGCCTCCTCGGGTATTTCGGTGACATGCGGCCCGCCCATCACCACCGGAATACCGGCGGCGCGGACCGCGTCGGCTACCCGGTAGGCCTTGGCGATCATCCGGGTCA
>JBGOUV010000339.1:0-7688 GCA_041477815.1 Terriglobia bacterium
CGGGCGTGGCTACAAGAACCTCCGCTATCTGCTGCTGAAGGCCCAGCGCATGGCGGTGACCAACACCGAATTCGTCGTCTTCAAGAAAGCGGCCTAAAATGCGTCCCTGTACAGATTCCTGCGCAGAGCCGAAAAATGAAGAGCGTGATCTCTATCCTATTGGCGGCAACGTTTCCGTCCTTCGCCCAGATCGGTTCGGCGGTCAGGGCGCCCGATCCAAACGCCGAAGCTCTGGTGGTCTGTTCACAAGACCTCCATTCGTCTCCCGAATTCACTCCTTATGGATTCGCAAGGGCTACGCTCACTTCTCTCTGGTACGCTCGGAATGGAGCGGAGCGTGGCAACGAGATTACGAAAGCGGCAAAAGCGACCGACAACGCCTTCTCCCTTTTCACGGCGATGATGAGGATCACCAAGACCTCCACGAACGATTTCATTTGTGCGAAGCGCTCGCTGAGGCCATTCGTCACGAAAGAGAATGATGAGAACGTTAGAACCGCTGCCGACTTCCTGTTGGTGGTCTATGATGCTCACATCAGTATCAACGAGAGGTTAATCGAGCTTATCAAAAAGCTCGGCAGCACGGACGTGCCGGCACTGATGGATGAGATTTCCACGCTTCAGGTCGAGAGAGGACAGCGGTGGGCCGATCTTGTCCAACCGACATCCTTGGCGCTAATGATGATGGTTGATCTAAAGCGCACTGACGTGCCCGGAAAGACGACCCGGCTTGTCGTCACCAGGGTGCAGAAGCAGACGTTGTTGAATTGGATTGGCGAGCATTTCCCGGAGTTCAAGAACGGCACCCCGAAGGATAAGTGGTCCGATCCCGCAAAGACCGCTCAAATGTATTTCAAGGTCTTCGACGGTCGCAAATGCGCCGATGAATAGTCGTCTCGGAACCGTTGAGGGGACAACCTTCAACGGCGCTCGCGACGTCGTTTGCGACGCGCCAGCCTCCCTTTGTGATCCCCCCCTGAACCTCCACGAGTGCATTGTCGATAGGCTGTTTCTCGGCTTGTAATTTGGACAAGACTTCCTCCCGATCTCCGATTTTGGGTATTGAAAGTGGGGACCAGATGAGATGGCAGCGGGCCACGTTCGAGCCGAATGCGGTAGTGGGACAGGGGACGACGCGGGAACATCCACTTGGCCGCGTAGTCACCGTCCCGGACAAGTGGCGCTGTCGGGCTGTCGATGGCCACGAGGTCCTCGGAAGCGGACTCCGTCGCCGCTCAGGCCGGTACCTCAGTCCACGCGGGTAACCTTGGGGCGGCTGCCGGACGCATCCACCCGGACCTTCATGGCGCCTATCGAGTCCCCTTCCCGGAAGCCGCGCTTCCGCAAGGCCTGCGCAGCCAGGTGCAGGCTGCTCGGGGCGACCCACAGGAACGCGATCGACTCCTCGCCGCCCTCCTGGAGAACGCTCCCGAAGCTGCCCGGGCCCTCGCCTTTGTCTGCGGCCCGCCTCGGACGGGCGGCGCGTTTCTTGCCGGTGGTGAGCGCCAGCCGTTGATCCGGTGCTGGCAGCCGGGTCAGCTTCGCTGCCGCGGAGACGGCGAGACCTCCCTGCTCCACCGCTGCGATCAGCTCTTCGCAGCCGAACCGCAGCACTTTCAAGGCGTTGCCGACGGAACGGGCCGAGACATTCACTTGGACCCCGGCCTGGTTCCGAATGTCTCCGAAGCGACTTGTTGGCAAATTTGCCGAGAAGTCGGTTCTTGCGCCACGACGTTGGCCGGCTTCGGCCTCCTGCAGCTTCGCCAGCCTTGCCCCCACCATGGCCCGTTGCGACTCATTCAAGTGCCGCCGGTGCAGGTTCAGGCTCAAGGCTACCTCTTCGAGCTTGCCCTCGCCCTGCCACTCGACAAAGCGCGGATCGACCTCCGCAGCCAGGCACGCCCGGTACCGGTTGCGGCCGTCCACGATGCGTCCTTCGGCATCGATCAGGATCGGCTCCCGCAACCCGTTCTTCTAGATGTCGGCGGCCAGCTCGTCGAAGGCCGCCCCTTGCAGCAGCGGAAACAGCTCCGCCACGGCGTGAAACTCGCGCTTTTCGGTCATTTGATTTCCTCTCCACCCCTCTAATTCCATTGTCTCAGGGAGCGCTAGAGGTAACCGGGGGTCGAGGCGGGTGCGACGTGCGCCAAGTCCGCGCCAATCGCACAGTTCCGGTCTAAAAATATTCTTGAAATTGCCGAACCGGTTCTATAGCCGGAGCGGCGTACAGTCCGTAAGAAACCGGCCGGAGCGATGGATGCTGGAAGTCCGCGCCCATTTTGAGCCAGCCTTCCGGCCATTTTCGCCGGGCGCCAACTCGAGGACCAGGCAGGGGGCGTCCTCCGACTGCTCCAGACCATAGATGGCGGCAGATGGCGGCGATGTTGGGGCGATGGAGCGACGCCGGCACGCGGGCCTCGCGCTCGAAGCGGGCGAGCCGTTTCGGGGTCCTGGGCGAAGGCCGGGGGAAGGACCTTGCTGGCGACAGTCGTGGCCGAGTCTGCTGTCGGTGGCGCGGTACACCTCGCCCCTGCCGCCCTCGCCCAGCTTTTCGACGACGCGGCAGGGGGCGAGGGTACGGCCGATCATGGCGCCGATCCTGGCGAGTTCCGGGGCCGAAACCGCCACATGTTGCTCTTCAGAGGCAGTCCGGCCAGGGCCACACGGCCATCGGAAGTCCAGCCGGGCATCGTCATGTCGCCCAGATAGCGGACCGGGAGTTTGGTCAAGGCGCCGGTATGCGAATCCAGTACAGCGCTGGGCCAGAACCAGGAATCGCTGGTCGTTATCTGGGTCAGGATCCTGCCGTCTTTGCCCACGGCAGTGGGAGCCAGGGGAGTAGGAGCCAGATGAATTTCTTTCGGCACCGCCAGAGCCTGCTCCGGCCCGCCGGCGGCAGGCACCCGCACCAGGCGTACGGCGTCCTTTTCGTTCAGCTTGACGATTAAGTCGCCGTTCGCGGGGTCGATGGCCAGGCTGTCGCCCGACCGGATCTTTCGTGGCTGGCCGTCGGTCGAGGGGATCGCCCATATGGTTCCGGAGGCAACGTAGTAAAGGGTCTGGCCGTCCGGTGAAGCGGCCAGGCTGGTGATGCCGGCTCCCTTGGCGCCGGTCAGCCGGCGGACCATCCGGCCGTCCCGGAGGGAGGCGACGGCGATGGTTCGCCCGGCCGAGGGTCCGGCCAGAAAAGCAACCTCGCGATCGCCGACCAGCGTGGCCGGAGTGGAGCTCTCTTCCGGTGTATCCAAGAAGGGGACAGGCTCCTTGCCCGGCGTTACCACCAGGAGGCGATCGCGACCGGCGGCTTGGGAGGGCAGGAGCACGCGTCCGTCGGGAAACGGCAGTGCGGCGAGGTCGGCGTACAAAAGGTTATCAGAAACAGCGAGACGTTCCGGGTCTCCCCCGGAAGCTGGAAATCGAAGGACCTCGGCCGGGCGCTCGATTTGGTCCAGGTAGAGGCTTCCATCGGCGCCCACGTCGGCGAACCACGTCTGTTGGGTTAAGGTGATCCAGGTGGCGAGGGTACCCGAGCCATCGCGCGGTACGGCCACGATCCGGTGCAGATTGCCGGCGGGCAGGTCGACCAGGATATACCGCCCCAGGGGTTCGGCAGCCAGGACAGCCCCCACCTGTCGAGCCGATTCCACCGCGGGAGCCAAGCGTCGGGTGCGGCCCGATTCCAGATCCAAAGCGTAAAGCCGATCCGGCGCCTCCGGCTCGGCGGGGGTTCTGCCCAGAAACGCTACCTCCTTGCCATCGGCGAATGGGCGGGCCGGCGGGATAGGGGTGTTGGCAATCAAGAGGGCCGGCAAGGCCTGGAGCCGCTGCGTGTCCGGCCAAAATCGGAAAAGCTGGCTTTGCCGGTCGGCATTAATCCGGGTCACCACCAGGCTGCCGTCGGGCAGGGCCGCCGGCCAAGTAGCATCCTCCACCACCAGCCTTTCTTCGCCTCCGAGGACGGGGACGCTGAAAATACCGCGGGGCACGTCCAGATAGCGGTCGAAGTAAATCTTGCTGCCGTCCCGGGACCAGCACAAATCCTGAATCAGCCCGCGGGTCCGGTCGTGGGTCAAGACCGTCCAGTCGCCCGAGGCGGGTCTCAGGACGGCCACCTGGTTCTGTCCGTCCACCAGCGCTTGAAAGGCCAGCGTGTGGCCGTCGGGCGAAACACGGGGCCCGAGGGCGATCGTCGAGCCGCCCAGTATCTCTCCATGCCAACTGATAGGCGCCGGCGCGCGGAAACGCTCGACCAGCCCCCCGGCAAAGGCTGCCAGGACCAGCAGAACCGCGGCCACAGCCAGTCGCTGCCAGCGCCAGCGTGGCCTCGCGGAAGCCGCGGGAGTGGGAGCCGGAGAAGCGGGGAGGGCGGCATCGTCGATTTCGAAGCGGGCGTCGGCGATGTCGTGGAGGCGCTGCTTAGGATCCTTCTGGAGGCAGCGGCGCAGAAGGCGCCGGATTCCCGGCGGCGTCGGGGCGGGCAGCGGCGTCCAGTCGGGATCGCCCCGGAGGACGGCGGCCATGCAGTCGGAGGTCGATTCGCCTCCGAAAGCCTGCCTGCCCGTGAGCAGCTCGTAGAGGATGCAGCCGAAGGCCCAGATATCCGTGCGTTTGTCCACCATCCTGCCGCGGGCCTGCTCGGGGCTCATGTAGGCCGCCGTGCCGAGGATCACGCCCGCCCGGGTGTGGCCGGCAGTGAGGGTGGGAGAGTTTGCGAGGCCTTCGGAAACCGGGTCGGCGGAAAATGCCTTGGCCAGACCGAAGTCCAGTACCTTGACCTTGCCGTCGGGGGTTACCTTGACGTTGGCGGGCTTGAGGTCGCGATGCACCACGCCCTTCTCATGGGCTTCCTCCAGGGCTTCAGCGATGTGGCGGGCCAGGCGCAACGCTTCTTCGACGGGCTGCGGCCCGGTGAGATTTTCGCCCGGGACCAGTTCGAGGACGAGGTAGTGGGCGCCGTCCGACTCTTCCAGGCCATAGATGGCGGCGATGTTGGGGTGATTCAGGGAAGCCAGGACGTGGGCCTCGCGCTGGAAACGGACCAGGCGCTCGGGGTCCTGGGCGAAGGCGGGGGGCAGGACTTTGATGGCCACGTCGCGGCCGAGCTTGGTGTCGGTAGCGCGATAGACTTCACCCATACCGCCGGCGCCGAGCTTCCCGACGATGCGGTAGTGGGCTAGGGTTCGGCCGATCATGTCCTGCTAATCATAGCAGCGATGGATTACCGGACTCGTTCCTCTCAACTGACCCGCTTCGATGCAGCAGGCTGCCTCGCCAGGAAATCGGCGAGCGCTTGACGCCAGCGGTGCTTCGCAAAGTTCTAAGTTAGGAGTATCATATCCGTGTGACCGGCCAGACCATCTCCCACTACAAGGTTTTGGAGAAGCTGGGCGAGGGCGGGATGGGAGTGGTGTACAAGGCCCAGGACCTGCGGCTCGACCGGTTGGTGGCTCTGAAGTTCCTGCCGCGCGATTTCGGCGCCAACGCAGATCACCGCCAGCGCTTCATTCAGGAGGCCAAGGCGGCTTCGGCGCTCGATCATCCCAACATCTGCACCATCCACGAAATCGACCAGGCGCCCGATGGGCAGATGTTTATCGCCATGGCCTACTACCAGGGCGAGACGCTCAAGAGTAAGATCGACCGCGGCAGGCTGGGGATCGAGGAAGCGGCCGGTCTGGCCTTGCAGGTGGCGCAGGGCTTGGCCAAAGCGCACGGCCAGGGACTGGTGCATCGGGACATCAAGCCGGCCAACGTGATCGTCACGACGGACGGCGTGGCCAAGATCCTGGACTTCGGGCTGGCCAAGCTGACGGGTGACACGGAGCTGACCCGCACCGGCACGACGCTGGGGACGGCATCCTACATGGCGCCGGAGCAGGCCCAGGGCGAGCACGTGGATGCCCGAGCCGACCTGTGGTCGCTGGGGGTGGTGCTCTACGAGATGCTGGCGGGGGAGCGGCCCTTCCGGGGCGAGAGCATGCCGGCCGTGATCCACGCGGTGCTGTACGGGCATCCGAAGCCGCTGCGGGAAGCGCGGCCGGAGACGCCCACGGAGGTGGTGCGCGTAGTTACACGCGCGATGGAGAAGGACCCGCGAGTGCGCTATGCCTCCGCCGCCGAGATGGCTCAGGATCTGGCGGCGTGGTCTTCCCGAGTGGCGACTGTGCGGCCGCTGGACCTGCGGAACCCGCGCGTGGCGGTTCCGGCGGTGGCGGCCCTGCTGGCGCTGGTGGCAGTTCTGGGTTGGCTGGGGGTGCGGAACGCGCGGGCACGGTGGGCGCGGGAGAAGGCGCTGCCGGAGATCACGCGGCTCAGCGAGAAGGGCAGCCGCGTGGCCGCCTTCGATCTGGCCCGGCAGGCGGCGGCCTACATTCCGTCCGACCCGCTGGTGGCGCGGCTGTGGCCGGAGGTCTCTCGAACCGTGTCAGTCGAGACGACGCCGCCCGGCGCTGAGGTGTACTGGAAGGAGTACGCCGACCCTAAGGGCGCGTGGCGCCAGGTGGGGCAGTCGCCCTTGCAGAACGTCCGCATCCCGCTGGGGTACCTGCGCTGGAGAGCGACCAAGCCGGGATACGAGGGGGTGGAGGTAGCCTCGCCTCTATTGCGATTCGCGCCTGGCGCCAGGTTGATACTTAAACTACATACTGCTGCCGAGACCCCGCCCGGTATGGTGTGGGTTCCGCCAGGGAATTTCTCCGTGCTCCTGGCTCACTTTGGGCGGCTGGGCCCCGTGGAGGTGGGCGGATACTGGATCGATAAGTACGAGGTGACGAACCGGCAGTTCAAGGAATTCGTGGATCGCGGCGGCTACCAAAAGCCGGAATACTGGAAGCATCCATTTGTCAAGGATGGCAAGTCCCTTTCGTTTCAGGAAGCCACGGCGCTATTTCGGGACTCGACCGGTAGGCCGGGGCCGGCGACCTGGGAAGCGGGAGTGTTTCCAGAGGGTAAGGACGACGTTCCGGTGACCGGGGTGAGTTGGCACGAGGCCTCGGCCTACGCGGAGTTTGCCGGCAAGCAGCTTCCGACCGTGTATCACTGGTATCAAGCGGCTGGGATTCCGGCGGCCGACAACGTGGTGCCGCAGAGCAATTTCGGGTCGAGCGGCCCGGCCCGGGCGGGCACTTATCCCGGTATCAGTCCTTACGGGGTCTACGACATGGCCGGCAACGTCAAGGAATGGTGCTGGAACGAGACCGGCGGGCGGCGCTTCGCTCTGGGCGGCGCCTGGAACGAAGTCAGCTACATGTTCTGGTGGGCCGAGTCGCGCTCGCCGTTCGATCGCGCGGCTTCCAACGGATTGCGCCTGGTGAAGGACAGCGGACCCGTCTCCGAAAGCCTGCGCGGGCCGCTGCGCCCGCTGTTCCGGGACTACAACAAGGAGAAGCCGGTCAGTGAGGAGGTGTTCCGGATATTCCGCAGCATGTACGCGGCGGAGCCGGTCCCCCTGGAGGCGCGGAGCGAGCCGGGCGGGTCGACCTCAGAATTCTGGTCTCACGAGAAGGTTTCCTTCAACGCGGGCGCGGCTACGGAACGGATGACCGCATCGCTGCTGGTGCCCAAGGGTGCCAAGCCCCCGTTTCAGGCGCTGATTTTTTTCCCGGGGTCGAACGCGCTGTTCATGCGATCGCGGGACGATTTGATGGCCCTGACTCTGGGGCGCCTGGACTTCCTGGTGAAGACCGGCC
>JBGOUV010000577.1:0-3005 GCA_041477815.1 Terriglobia bacterium
ATATCGATACACCCGGTAACCCGGCCAACTCAGAATCTTGGTGAACTCGTTGTCGCTAGGCAACTTACGAGTCTAGCCTGAACCACCCCGTCGATAAAATCCAATCAATCCGGCCACTTCCACAGATTCCTGCGCAGAGCCCATAATAGATCGGCTACGGCGGAAAGTTCACGCGTCGCAGCAAGGCGGCGAAGCGCGGGTCCGAGCGCAGGCGGTCGAGCTTGGGATCGACTTTGATGAGCACCATGAAGTCCCGCCACTCGATGCCCTTCTCCAGCCACTCCAAACCGCGGTCCTGGTCGCCCAGGGCGGCGTAGGCAAACGCTAACTAAATTAGCAACGGGCCAAGCGGAACGGGGCCGAGAAAGATGCCGCGATTCCCGCACCTGGTACGCACGACGTCTCGCTCGCTCGCGGGGGTTCCATGTGGGGTCCAAATTATTGGGCCGTTTGGGGGTTGTTCAGCCGGGCGGACCGCCTGTAAGTTGTTGGGTTGATTTGGTCGGGGCGAGAGGATTTGAACCTCCGACCCCCTGCGCCCAAGGCAGGTGCGCTACCGGGCTGCGCTACGCCCCGACTCTCCTTCCATTGTAGCCCAGTCCTGGTCCGTGCGGAGGATGTCCCAGCGAGCCGCGACCGGAAGGGCGCGGATTCCTCCCTGTCCTCCCCTCGCTGATAGACTGGCCGGAGGCCCGTTCTACAGTTTTGCGACCTTTCGGGTCGTACGCGCATCCACTTGATTCTGGCTTGTTGCTATAGTAACCGCAGTAACCGCCCAGATGGCCCAGATCTTCCATCGGAGCACGAATACCCTTTCCCGGCTTAGCATTTTCGGGGCGATATTCGTTCTGGCGGGACTGGCTTGGCTGGCCGCGGCGATCAACCGCTCCTCCTACGTCACCCGGGTATCCGTGGCCCGCGACCAGCCCGTCCCTTTCAGCCATGAGCACCATGTCCGGAGCCTCGGCCTCGACTGCCGCAATTGCCACACCGCGGTGGAAGAATCGGCCTTCGCCGGCATTCCTCCGACCAAAACCTGCATGACCTGCCACTCGCAAATCTGGTCCGACAGCTCCATGCTCGAACCGATCCGGGCCAGCCTGCGCACCGGCGTGTCCATCCAGTGGACCCGCGTCCACGACCTGCCCGATTTCGTCCGGTTCAACCACAGCATCCACCTCGCGAGAGGCGTGGGCTGCTCCACCTGTCACGGGCAGGTGGACCAGATGCCGCTGCTGTGGCAAACCGCCACCCTGCAAATGGAGTGGTGCCTGGACTGCCACCGCGCCCCTGAGAAGTATGTACGTCCGCGCGACCAGGTCTTCAATATGGATTGGCGGCCCCCCGCCGATCAACTGGTCCAAGGCCGCCAGTTGGTCAAAGAATACGGGATCCAGAACCAAACCGACTGCTCGATTTGTCATCGATGATCGACCAGAGAAAAGACGACGAGTTTCCCGCCGGCTACTTCGACCCGCCCGACCTGGTGAGCCGCCGCGATTTCTGGAAGCTGGGCGGCGCCTCGCTGGCCCTGGCCGGCCTCACCGGCTGCACCCGCCAGCCGGACGAAAAGATCGTCCCCTACGTCGAGCAGCCGGAGCAGATCGTTCCGGGCAAGCCGCTGTGGTTCGCCACCGCCATGCCCCACGCGGGCGGCGCCCTCGGCCTGCTGGTGGAGAGCCATATGGGCCGGCCGACCAAGGTGGAGGGGAACCCGCGCCACCCGGCCAGCCTGGGCTCGACCGACGCCTTCGCCCAGGCCTCGGTGCTCGACCTCTACGATCCCGACCGCTCGCCAGTCGTACTGCGCAACGGCCGCATCTCCAGCCGCAGCAGCTTTCTGGAGCACCTCAACGCCGTGCTCGACGCCCAGCGCGCCGTCGACGGCGCCGGCCTGCGGATCCTCACCGAAACGGTCACCTCCCCCACCCTGGCCCACCAGCTCCAGGCCGTGCTCCAGGCGTTTCCCAAGGCCCAATGGCGCCAGTATGAGCCCGCCGGCCGCGACAACGCCCGGGCCGGGGCGCGCCTGGCCTTCGGGGAGGTCGTTAATACTTGCTATCGCTTCGACCGGGCCGCCGTCATTCTGTCGCTCGACGCGGAGTTCCTCTCGTCGGTCCGTTACGCGCGCGACTTCGCCGCCCGCCGCCGCAGGGAGGGCAGGAACCGGCTCTATGTCGTGGAGAGTACTCCCTCTTACACGGGCGCTGCGGCCGACCACCGTTTGGCTTTGCGAGCCGCCGACGTCGAAGCCTTCGCCCGCGCCGTGGCCCAAGCCCTGGGAGTCGCCGGGGACGCTCCCCCCGCGCCGCAACTGAACAAGTGGGTAAACGCCGTCGCCAGCGACCTCCAGAGGCATCGTGGCGCGGGTGTGGTCGTGGCCGGCGACGCCCAGCCGCCGGTAGTACACGCCCTGGCCCACGCCATCAACCACGCTCTGGGCAATACCGGTCAAACCGTCCTCCACACGGCGTCCCTCGAAGCCGACCCCGCCGATCAGGCGCAGTCGCTGGCCGCCCTGGTGGACGACATGCACAACGGCCGCGTCCAGGCCCTGGTCCTGCTCGGCGGCAATCCCGTCTACAACGCTCCCGCCGACCTGGAATTTTCCAAGGCCCTGCTCCGCGTCCCCTTCCGCGCCCACCTGAGTCTGTACCACGACGAGACTTCCTCGCTCTGCCCCTGGCACTTGCCTGCAGCGCACTACCTGGAAGCCTGGGGCGACACCCGGGCCTACGACGGCACGGTGTCGGTCCAGCAGCCCCTCATCGCCCCCCTCTACGGCGGGCGCTCGGCCGTCGAGGTGCTCGCCCTGCTCCTCGGCCAGGCCGACCGCGCCGGCTACGAAATCGTCAGGCAATATTGGACCGCCCAGAGCGGCGTCAAGGACTTCGAGCGCTGGTGGCGCCGCGCCCTTCACGATGGACTGATCGACGGCTCCGGCCGGCCCCCCCCCCCCGGGGGGGGCCCCCGCCCGCGCCCCCCCCCCCCCCCCCCCCCCCCCC
>JBGOUV010000593.1:0-2710 GCA_041477815.1 Terriglobia bacterium
GGAAGTCGGCGTCCTCGCGGGTGAGCTGCCCCATGCGCTCGATCACCTCGATCCTTTCCGGCGTATTCAGCGACGTGTAGAAGATCCCCGCCCCGCGCAGCCGCAGGTACATCAATACAAAGTCGATATCGTAGTAGCCGCCGGGGCCGGCCTTCAGGGGATGCTCGCCGGCCTGCTCCCGGTCCAGCTTGTGCCGCATCTCCGACAGCAGGTGGCCGCTGGTTCCGCTCTGCCCGTACCGCCGCCAGTCGACATTCTGCAGGTCGCTCAGAAACTCCGTCCCCCGCCGCACGTGCCCGGCCACGCAGCGCGTCTTCATGTAGGTGATGGCTTCCCAGGCCTGGGCCTGGTCGGCGAAGTAGCGTTTGTAGTAGTTCTCGGTCTGGACCAGCTCGCCCTCCCGCCCCAGCGGACGCAGCCTGGTATCCACGGAAAAAATCATCCCTTCGCCGGTATAGCTGGTGAGTACGTCGATGATGCGCTCGGTCACACGGGTCCACAGCCCGCGCTCTTTGCCGGCCGCGTCCGGCAGGATGAACACCAGGTCGGCGTCCGATCCCAGGTCGAACTCCCGCATTCCCAGCCGTCCCAGCGCCACCACGTGCATGGGATCGGCATGCGAGGCCAGCGCCTCCCCGCCGATCACGTCGTCGACCGCGATCTGGTACGCCGCCGCCACCACCCAATCGGCCAGCTCGGTGGTCTGCTCGAGCGTGGCGAAGATGGGACTACGCCGGCAGATCGACTCAGTCTGAATACGCAGCATCTGCCGGCGGTAGAAGCGGCGCAGCCACGCCGACTTGACGTTCAACGCCGCCCTCGTCTTGAGCAGGTGCTCCAGCTCCGGGTGGAGCGGCCCCCGCGAGCCGCCCTTTCCCGGCGCCTCCGGCGGGAACAGCGTCCCCTGCTGGTCCGCCGGCATGAACGGCGGCACCTCCGCCAGCTCCAGAATCTCCTCCGGATGCCGCACCAGCGACTCCCCGAAGTGCGGGCTCAACTCGAACAGGTCCGCGCTCAGCTCCGCCAGTTCCGGCTTCTCCTCCATGGCCGCCACCAGCTCCGGCAGTTCCACTAATTTGGCCAGGAAGTGCTCGAACAGCTTCCGCCCGCGGTTCAGCGGCGCCGCCGCGATGCGCGCCGCCAGCTCCGGCGCCCGCCTTTCCAGGTAGCGCAACTGCGACTGGATGCTGCGCCTGGCGGGTTCCTCGGGGTTCTGCGCCTCCAGTTGAAATAGAGGCGGTCCCTCCGCCGAGGGCTGCGCCGCGGGACCGTGCCCGTGGATCACGCGCTTGTAGATCTCACTCACCTCTCGAAAGTGACGCTGTGTCTCCTCGATCAGATTTCCCGTCACCCCCACCTTGCGGGCCAGGATCTCCAGCGCTTCCGGGTCCTGCGGCAGCGTGTGGGTCTGGAGGTCGTGTTCGAACTGCAGCCGGTGTTCCAGGGTCCGCAGAAACTGGTAGGCGCCGGACAGCCGCGCGTAGTCCCGCGCCGCCAGATATCCGTTGTCCCGCAGGCGATGCAGCGCGAATAGCGTCCCGCCGTGCCGCACCCAGGCGTCCCTGCCCCCGTAGAGCCGCTGCAGGCACTGCACCAGAAACTCGATGTCCCGAATCCCGCCCGGGCTCAGCTTTACGTTCCATCCGGCGGGTCCCCGGCGCCGCAGTTGCTTCTCGTGGATCCGCTGCCGCGTCTCCGACACGCTTTCGATCGCGGAGAAATCGGTGGTGGTCCTGTAGATGAGGGGCTCGACGAATTTCAGGAACCGCCGTCCCAGCCCCGGGCTGCCTGCCGCCACCCGGGCCTTGATCAGCATCTGCCGCTCCCAATCCCGCGCCCGCAGCTGGTAGTAGTCGCGCGCCGTCCCGAGCGATACCGCTACCTCTCCGAGGGTCCCCTCCGGACGCAGCCGCAGGTCCACCCGGTAACACAATCCTTCGGTAGTGCTCGCGCTGAGCAGCTCGGTAAGCTGGTTGCCGACCTTGATGCAGAATTCTTTATTGGTGATCGACTCCGGCCCCTCGGTCTGACCGGCGCCGCTGAACAGATACAACAGGTCGATGTCGGAGCTGTAATTCAACTCCTGGCCCCCCAACTTCCCGAGGGCCAGGACGGCGAACTCGCACTCCCGCCGCTCGGCCAGCCACGGTTTCCCATGCCGCTGGACAGTTTCCCGGTAGACCCGCTCCAGCGCTCCCTCCAGGATCGCATCGGCCAGGGCGGAGAGCTCCTGCGTCACCTCGGCCAGCGTGGCCAACCCCAGCACGTCCCGCAGCACGATGCGGAGCAAGTGCCGCCGCCGGAACCGCGCCAGTTCTACCGCCACCTCCCGTCGCTCCACCTGCTCCGGGGCAAACGGCGGCAATTGCGCTCGTATGTCGTCGGCCGTCAGATCCCGATGGAGCCGGCCGTCCTCGAGCGCCCAATCGAGCAGCTCCGGCCGCTGCAGCAGAGCCTCGGACAGAAACCGGCTGTGGGCAAAGACCGCCACCAAAGCGTGCAGGCGGGAGGCGGGAAACGCGGCGTCCGGTCGCATGGAGGTGGCGGCCCAATAGCGCGTGAGGTAGTGGAGGGCCGCGTCAGGGTCAGGCGACTGCCCCAACAGCGACTTCAATACCTCCTGGCTCTCCGGAGAAAGGTAGGTGTCGAGCTCGGCCAGACTTCGCGCCGCTCGCTCAGGGTGACGGAACATAGGATGGTTAGGCGAGCC
>JBGOUV010000474.1:0-4605 GCA_041477815.1 Terriglobia bacterium
CAAACAGCTCGCTCTCCATCAGGCTCTCCGGAATCGCCGAGCAGCTTATCTTCACGAAGGCCTTGTCCCGCCGCGGCGAGTGATGGTGGATGGCCCGCGCGATCACGTCCTTCCCGATGCCGCTCTCGCCGGTCAGGAGCACCGTGGCCCGCGTCGGCGCCACCCGCTCCACCGCCGCGAACACCTCCTGCATCTTCGGACTCCGCCCCACGATATTCTCGAAGTGGTACTTCCTCCCCAGCTCGTCTTTCAGCCGCCGGTTCTCGTCCCGCAGGTCGCGCAGCTCCAGCGCCTTGTCGATCGTAATGGTCAGCTCGTCCAGCGGAAACGGCTTCAGCAGATAGTCGCTGGCCCCCGCCTTCATGGCCTGCACCGCCGTCTCCACCGTCCCATAGGCGGTCATGATGATCACGGGAAGGGAAGAGTCGAAATCGCGGATCCGCCGCAGCAACTCCAGCCCATCCATGCCCGGCAGCTTCAAATCGGTAAGGACCAGGTCCGCGTCGCCCCGCTCCACTACCGCCAGCGCCGGCTCCGCCGCCCCCGCTTTCTCCACCGCAAACCCCGCCCCCTTCAACTGCACCTCCAGCACCCGCTGCAGGTTGACCTCGTCCTCCACGATGAGAATGCGCTTCGCCATTCAGGTCCGGTCGAGGGGCAGGGAAATGCGGAACGTGGTTCCCACCCCCACCTCGCTCTCCACCGCGATCTTGCCCCCGTGATCGTCGATGATCTTGGAGACGATCGCCAACCCCAATCCTACCCCATCGGGCTTGGTCGTAAAGAAGGGGTTGAAGATGCTCTCCCGGTTCTCCGGCGCGATCCCCACCCCGGCATCGGTCACCGCCACCTGCGCCGCGTCCCCCACCCGCCGCGCCCGCACCCGCAGCCGCCCGCCGTTCGGCATCGCCTGCGCCCCATTGGACAACAGGTTGACGAACACCCGCTCCATCATCTCGGCGTCGAAGGAAAACTCCGGCAGGTCCGGATCATACTCGGTATCCACCGGAAACCCCTGGGCCGCCCGGTCGATCACCTCCGGCAACCCCTGCACGCTCCGCTGCAGCGCCGAAGGCCGGGCGAAGTCCAGGAACCGCGTCACCAGGGAGTTGGTTCGGTCCACCTCGCGGGCCACCAACGCCGCCATCTCGCGCGTTACTTCGTTCTCGGTCGAAGTGTGCTTCACAATCAACTCCGCCGACCCCCGGATCACCCCCAACGCATTCCGCAGCTCGTGCGCCAGGCCGGCCGACAACTGTCCCAGCGCCGCCAGGCGCTCCGCCCGCCGTACCGCCGCCTGCGCCTTGACCAAATCCTCGGCCACCCGCCGGGTCTCGGTAACGAAATGGTTCAGCAGGATCCCGGTCATGAACAGGAACAGCACCCGGATCCCCAACTCCCGCTCGCCCCCCGGCGCCAGCTCATAGTTGTCCCACAAAACAAACAGCAGGAATGTGCAATAGGCAAGGGAACTGGCCAGCGCCGCCACCAGCGTCCCGGCCAATCCCAGCGTGGACGCCGCCGACACCACCGGCAACAGGAATATGAGGTAGTAGCTGCTCTCAATCCCCTCCGTGGCCCATACCAGCCACCAGGCCAGCCCCAGCTTCACCGCCACCGCCACGATGGCTCCACGCCGCCGCTGGAATACGCCGAACCTCATCTCGGCGATCTGCACCAGCGCCATCAATCCCAGCGCCACAAACTCGATCGGACTGTGGCGCGGCCGCGTCGACGCCAGCGCCGCCAGCACCGCCATCACCAGCAGCCATAGCAGATCGATCCGCCGCAGCTTCAGCCACGACCACCATTGAGCCAGACCGGTCAAACCTCCAGGTTACTATGAATGACCCCGTAGCTCTCCCCGGATTGCAGTACGGGTTCCCGGGCCATACCGCACTTTATTTAACATAATATATCTTATCGGACACGATCGACACCACGCTCCCTGGTCCAGCCACCCGCACCGCCTGCATCCCCGCTCCGGTAGCCGACGCCACCCCAGCCTCCGAGTCCTCCACGGCCAGGCACTGTTCCGGCGGGAGGTTCATCGCTTCCGCCGCCCGCCGATACGGCGCCGGTGATGGCTTCAGCTCCGCGGCATCCTCGGCGCACACCAGCACCTCCAGCCGCTCCCGGATGCCGGATCGTACCAGGTAGGGCTCCACCTCGCTCCGCCGGCTCGACGACACCACCCCCAGCCGGTACTGGCCCAGCTCGTTGCGGATAAACTGGGCCACCTCCTGGGATACCCGCAACTCCCGCGTGGCGTAGAGCGCCCGCTTCCGGGCGTACCAGGATTGGAACAGGTGCTGGTCAAAGGGACGCCCTCTCTCCTGCCACAGCAGCCGCATCATCTCGCGGCTCGAAACCCCGATGAAGCGGCGGCGGTATTCCTCAAGACTTAACTCTATCCCTTCTGGTTTCAGCACCTCAGCCCAGGTTTCCCAATGTAATGGTTCACTGTCGACCAGGACGCCGTCGAAGTCAAACAGGATGGCGCGGAAGGCCATCCTACTGGAACCGTACCGAGGCCTGGATTTGCCGAAAGACCGGCTGCAGGCTGTTGTAGTCGGTCTCCGGAGCGACGTAAATGATGTAGAAGAGGCCCTCGGGGCGGCTGACGGCGATCAGGGTATCCATCTCGCTCTGGCCGGCCAGAACCACGCTCTCGCCCTGGTTTCCGTCCACGCTGATACTCTGGCGCTGGCCGCGTAAGATCCTTAGTCCTGGGTTCTTAGCCTGAATATCCTGAACCCATTCATCCGTTCCATTAGCTAAGTCCTTGGTATCAGGGGAGAAATAGCCAACCATGAGGCCGATATTCACATTGACTCCGGCGCTGGTCTTAACCAGGCCCTCCGGGGGAGCGATGGTGGCGCTCATGCCGCTCTCGCTGCCGTAGGCCTGCCAATGCGCCGGGTGGGTGAGGCGAAAGCCTTTACCGCGGAATTCCTTTGCGGGGGTGTTCCCTGCCCCCCCGGGCGGGCCGCCGGCGGCGGGTGCAGGCTTGCGCTCGACGGCCGGGATCTTGGCGGCGGCCCCGCGATACTGCGCGAAGTTCTGCGACCCGGTAGTGTAGCTGCGCCGGGGCATCAACTTCACTTCTTCCTGAACGTACTTCACCCGGTTGCCCGGGTTGGGGTGGTCGGACAGGAACTGCAAGCCCGGTCCTTTGCCGCCTTGCCCCTCCAGCTTCTCGAAGAAGCGAGCCATCTCTACCGGGTCGTAGCCCGCCGCGGCCATGGTGCGGGCGCCCACGATGTCGGCGTCGTGCTCGGCGTCGCGGGAGTATTTGAGCATCAGCGAATTGGCCCCGAAGCCCAGGCCGAGCTGGGCGAGTTGGCCCATCAGCGACCCGGAGCCGAGGGCTGCTCCGGCCAGCGCCAATCCGATCTGGACCCCGTAGGCCTTGGTTACCTGGTGGGTGGAGTGGCGCAGGGCGACGTGGGAGATCTCGTGGGCCATCACCCCGGCAAGTTGCGCCTCGTTGTCCGACTGGGCGACGGTTTCGGCGTGGACGTAGATTGGTCCGCCGGGCAGGGCGAAGGCATTGATTCCCTTCTCCGCGACGACCTTGAACGTATAAGGATAGTCCGGGGCCTGGGACACCTTGGCCAGCTTAGCGCCGAGATCGGCCACGTAGCTGGTGAGCTGGGGCTGGTTATGGACCACCGTGACCTGGCCCTCCACTTCGCGCGAGGCTTCTTTACCGAGTTGGACATCCTGGTCGCGGCTGAACAGGTTGAATCCGGGCTTGATCTCCCTTTGCTTGGGGGCGCTGGCGCCGGCCAGAACGGCCGCCAGCACCAGGGCGAGCACTGCGAGGCGCTTGGGTCCCATAGATCTTCCCTTTAGCTTACCAGACGATGCTACTTTCAGAAGTGCGGATGCGATGGTAGTGTCTGGTGTCTATAGTGGACCCCGGATTTCAGACCAGGCAATAAGCTAAGAAAAGCTAAGATTTCAGCGGAGTCTTCGTCGACGGAACGCTGTTGAAACTCGCCTACCGCAAGCACGTCATGACCGTCGCCGCGCAGGGCGCGAACCACCGCAAAGTCGCAGCTTTTCGTCCGCCAGAAATCGCATCCCAGAAACTACTCAGGCGTGAGCGCCAGCAGGGTTTCTTGCGCAATGGTGTCTGCCGCGTAGGCTAGAGCGGCCCGCACGTCCTCTGCGGTCAACCCCGGATAAGCGTCCAACAACTCCTCGATCGCCGCTCCTTCGGCCAGTTTGCGCAAGAGAAGCTCCACGGGGATGCGCGTGCCACGAATCACGGGTTTACCCAACATTACGGAAGGATTGATCTCGATGCGCATCGGTCATCGCCGCTCTCACCCCGATTGTAGCACTACCCGGAGCAACCGCCATGGGCCGCGGGTAGTCGGATGATTGTGGTTGATCCCATGGTGGCGGCCTGGCAAGAGTCGGAAACCATGATAGCCTCACGCGGCCTCCAGCAGTTCTCGCATCGTCCAAACGTGGCTGGCGATCCCAGCGGCCATCGCCGGTGTAGTCCTCAGGGACTTGTGGACGCGGCAGAAGTTGTAGAACGTGAACCAAAGCGCCACTGCGGCCCAGTGGTTCGTCCACTTCTTGCTGAAG
>JBGOUV010000412.1:0-5871 GCA_041477815.1 Terriglobia bacterium
ACGACCTACGCGACCGACATCAACAGCGGCAACACGGGTGCAAAGGTTGGGATAATCGGCTCGAACACCTTTGGTGAGACGGCCGGGACCGGGACCAGCCTGGGCGACTTCACCACAGTGATCACTGGGGCTGGTTGCACGGACAACCTCAACGGAACGGGAACGATCACCCTAGCTGCAGGGGAGAACAAGACCTGCACAATCACCAACACCAAAAAGCCCAAGCTAACGGTGACCAAGGTACTCGTGGGCGGCGACGGCACGGAGAAGTTCAATCTGCTGATCAACGGAACGACCTACGCGACCGACATCAACAGCGGCAACACGGGTGCAAAGGTTGGGATAATCGGCTCGAACACCTTTGGTGAGACGGCCGGGACCGGGACCAGCCTGAGCGACTTCACCACGGTGATTACTGGGGCTGGTTGCACGGACAACCTCAACGGAACGGGAACGATCACTCTGGCCGCCGGGGAGAACAAGACCTGCACCATCACCAACACCAAAAGGCCCAAGCTAACCGTGACCAAGGCGCTCACCCCAATCGGCAGCGGCTTGTTCAACCTGCAGATCAACGGCACCACGTACGCGGCCAATGTCGGCAACAGCGGCACGACCGGCGTGCAGTATGGCACGATTGGCTCGAACACGGTCGGGGAGACGGCGGGGACAGGAACCACCCTGGGCCCCTTCCAGACGACGATCAATTGCACGGGCTTCGCGACTCCTGTCAGCGATATCAGCGCTACAGTGACGCTGGCGGCGGGAGACAACAAGACCTGCACCATCACCAACATCAACCCACCGCCCACGGCGACGATTACGGGCCCGCTAGCGGGCTCGGTGTACGCGATTGGTACGCCGGTGAGTTTCACGGGCACGTTCACAGACGCTGCCCCAGACACTCATACCGTCCAGTGGATGTTCGATTTGGTGACGACGGCCGGCGCGGCGCTACCCAACCCAGGGGTCGCCGGCTCGGCCAACGTCGGCAGCACCCTCAACCCCACCTACACCTTTAGCACCCCGGGAGTCTACGCGGTGACGCTCACCGTGACGGACAGCGCCGCACAGAGCGCCGTAGCTACCACCGTGGACGGCGTGGACGCGTTTGTCGTCATCTACGATCCGAACGGCGGCTTTGTCACCGGCGGCGGTTGGATCGATTCACCCGCGGGGGCATACATAGCCAACCCATCCCTGACTGGGAGAGCCAACTTCGGGTTCGTGGCGAAGCCTCAGAACGGCGCGAAACCCCCGTCTGGCCAGACCGAATTCCAGTTCAAGGCCGGCAACTTCAACTTCCACAGCGAAAACTATCAGTATCTGGTCGTCGCCGGCGCGAAAGCCCAGTTCAAGGGTACCGGCACGGTGAACGGGGTGTCGGGCTACGGGTTCCTGCTCACCGCGACTGACGGGGACCTCCTCGGCACCGGCCAGCCGGATAAGTTCCGCATCAAGGTCTGGTTGATATCCACCGGCGCCATTGTGTATGACAATGTGCTGTTGACCCCGAATACGGAGGACATCGACCTAATCGATCCTCAGATCATCGCCAGCGGTAGCATCGTGATCCACAAGGAAAAGAAGTGACCCATCCGGGCGGGGGCTACACACCCCCGCCCCGTCCGCCCCAAGTCCACCGGAACCTCACCGCAGATCTGCGGTGAGGTTCCCCCGCCGCTCACCCTCCGGTCCGCCCGAGCCGCCGCTCCCCCACCCCCGGTTGGGCAGGCCGCGGTTACGCCAGGCTTCCCGTTCCCCTGCGCGCCGAGGACCACGGTTTCGGCCCAGCGCACCACGGCCGTGCCGATCTTCCTGGCTGCGGCGTGTTCTTCCGGGGTTACCACCTCCGCCGCCCGATACCGGGTGAGGGAAGCAAAGCGCGTGAGGTACGGCGCTTCCGCCACCGGCTGGGGGCGCCTCCAAACACGGTTTGCTCCACGCCATCCAGCAGCCGCTGGGAGGTTGTGGGTGTAGAGGAAAGGGGGCCCCGGTGCGGCGGCGCTGGACCACCTTGCCCGCCGAGGGTCCCTCCGGCGTGACCTGGCCGGCCGCAGCATCCTCGCCGGACATGCGGCGGGCCCCGCAATCTATGAGCTGGTTCGAAATCGGACCAGGAGCGATCTGCGTAAGGCCGGTTTCAAGATGGATTTCGGACCCCAGCCGGCCATGTCGTCCTGGCTTACCTGGCCCCGCGGACGGATCCCGCGAAATTAGCAATTGCTTTGGTTTGAGTGGTGAGCGCGGAAGGAATCGAACCTTCAACCTAGTGATTAAGAGTCACTTGCTCTGCCAATTGAGCTACGCGCCCGCCGGAGATTTCCATCATAGCACGGGTCGGGAGCGTTTCCTGCTTTGCAAGCCGGGCGTACCGGAATATCCCCCCAGCCAAGACTCCTGGAGGCTGGGAGACAACTCTTGGCCTCCACTTCCCTGTAATGTAAACGTGGGGCGGCCCGGGTCGGCTGGCCGTGCGGCCAGGGGAAACTCCCTTAGGACCGCGATTCGGCGGCGGTGGGCGAGGTGGTGAGGCGCGAGGCTGCCAGCTCCGCGATGTCCAGGATGGCGATGTCGTCGCGGCGGGCGTGGGAGGCGGCGTCCTTTAGCATGATGGGGCAGTAGGGACAGGCAACCGCTACGGTGGTGGCGCGCGTGGCGAGGACCTCGGCGAAACGGCGGTGGTTGACGCGATCGGCGTGGCCGGGGGTGTCCGCGGCGATGAAGAGTTGCGCGCCCCCGGCGCCGCAGCAGAAGGTTCGCTCGGCGTGGTGGGCCATCTCGGTGATCCTGGCGCCGGCGGCTTCGAGGATGGCGCGGGGCTCCTGGGTGATGCCTCGGCCGCGGGCCAGGTAGCAGGGGTCGTGGTAGGTCACGGTCTGGGCGGAGGGCTCCAGCGGGAGGATCGGGAGGAGGCGGTGGATCAGCTCGGAATGGTGGAGCACCTCGATGCCGAGTTGCTGGAACTCGGGGATCTGGCGGTAGTCGGTGTCGAACATGCGCGTGCAGTGGGGGTCGCAGGCGACCAGCTTCTTCACCTTCTTCTGCCGCAGGGACTCGACTACCTTCTCGGAAAGCTGCATGTAGAGGTACTCGTTACCGGCGCGGCGGCCGGGCTCGCCGCAGCAGGTTTCCTGGGCCAGAACGCCCCAGGAAACCTGGGCCGCGTCCAGCAGGCGCTTCATGGCGCGGGCGACGTCCTGGCCGTGGGGATCGTAGGACAGGCCGCACCCCAGCCACAGGAGCCATTCCTGCGAGCCGTCGAAGAGCGGGAAGCCGGCGGATTCGAGGAGCTTGCGGCGGGTCTCCTGGGGGACGCCCCAGGGATTGTGCGGAGCGCGCTCCATGGTATTGAAAAGGTCGTTGAGCTTGCCGCTGGTGGTGCGGCCTTCGCTGACCAGGCCGCGGCGGAGGTCCAGAATCTTGGCGCCGACGTGTTCGATGCCGACCGGACAAGCCTGTTCGCAGGCGCCGCAGGAGAGGCACTGGTAGAGGTCGCTTTCGGTCACCCATTGCTCGACGATGAGGTCGCCGCCGGCCAGGAGGCCGTGCTGCATTCGGAGAATGATCTCCTTGGGATTGAGCGACCCGCCGATGGCATTGGCAGGACAGGCCTGGGTGCAGCGGCCGCACTCGACACAGGCGTGGAGATCGAGGAGGTCCTTGGGGGCGAGATCCCGGAAGCGCACCATGCCGATGTCTTCGTCGTCGCCGGCGCGGAGGGGGCGGATCGAGCTGGTGGTGAAGGAGCGGAAGAAGACGGCGGCGGGGCCGAGGAACAGGTGGAGATGCTTGGAGCGCGGGATTACCACCAGCATGCCCAGAAAGACGAGGGTGTGGAGCCACCAGTTGATTCGCCAGGCGGTGGAGCCGGCCGGGAGGCCGCGCCAGCCGAGCAGGTAGGTCGCCATGAGGGCTACGATGAGGGCGGCGACCACGGCGGAGGTTCCCGACAGCGCGCCGAGCCAGGGGGGTCGCAGCACGAAACGGCGGAAGGCGAGACCCAGGATGCTGATGGCGACGGCGACGGCCCAGGCGGCGGCGAACCAGCCGTACCAGCTTTGGTCCGCGTGGGCGGCGTCCAGGCCGCGGAGACCGAGCGAGAAGTGCTCGACGCTGATCCAGGCGAAGGCGAAGAAGCCCCACAAGACCAGGGCGTGGAGAATGCCGGGGACCGGGCGGTCGCCGATGACGCGGGTCTGCAGGAGAACCTCCGTGAAGACGCGCCAGAGGCGGGCGGCCAGGCGGTCGCGGGGGAGCGGCGGCGTAGATTGGATGGGGAAGTGGAAGCGCCGGCGCAGCGTGGCGGCGAACGACCAGAGGCTCGCGGCGAACAGGAGCAGGAACAGCGCCTGGTGGATCACTTAGAGGATTGTAGCGCTTCGGTCAAGGCGGGCACGATGTCGAACAGGTCGCCGACGATGCCGTAGTCGGCGATCTCAAAAATGGGGGCGCTGGCGTCCTTGTTGATGGCGACCACGGTGCGGGACCCCTTCATCCCTACGACGTGCTGGATGGCGCCGGAGATGCCGAGGGCGAGATAGAGCTTGGGGGCCACGGTTTGGCCGGAGCTGCCGACCTGCCGCTCCAGCGGGAGCCAGCCGGAGTCGCAGACCGGGCGGGAAGCCCCGATCTGAGCGCCCAGGGCCTCCGCCAGCTTTTCGACCATGGGGAGGTTCTCGGGGCCCTTAATGCCGCGTCCAACCGAGACGATGAGCTCCGCCGAGCCGAGGTCGACGGTGCGCTTGGCTTCCTGGAAGCGTTCGAGGGGCTTGGTGCGGATCTGAGCGGCGTCGAGGGTCACAGTTGGGCGGTCGATGGGGGCGGGAGTGGCGGAGGCTGCGAGTGGGCCGGCCGGGAAGGCGCCGGCCTGGACGGAGACGAAGTAGGGAGGATCGCCGGCGAAGGCGACGTCCGCGTTCATTTTGCCCTGGAAGAGCTGGCGCACGAAGACCGGCGACCCTGATTCGGCGCGGAAGGCGATGACGTCGGAGACGAAGCCACGGTCGAGGGCGGCGGCGAGCTGGGGGCCGAAGTCCCGGACCTGGTAGGTATGGGGCAGGACGACCAGGTAGGGGTTGAGTTGGCCGATGAGCTGGCGGAGAGCGAGGGTGTAACCGTCCGCGGTGTATTCCGCCAGCAGGGGGTGCTGGAGAGAAAAGACGCGCTCTACGGCGTGCGCGGCAAGGTCGGAGGCGGCGGCGTCGCCCAGGACGGCGGCGGCAACGGGGCGGCCGAGCGCCTGGCCCAGGGCTTGGCCGGCGGCGAGGGCTTCCCAGGACATCTTGTGCCACCCGCCGGACTGGTGTTCTGTGACGACCAGGATCATAAGGCGGATCGTGGATCGTGGATCGTGGATCGTAGGCAAATCATAGGATGCGGGCCTCGAATTTCAGTTTCTGGACCAGGGCGGCGGCGGCCTCCTTGGGGGAGCCGGTGAGGAGTTGCGTCTGCTTGGACTTTTGGGGGAGGTAGACGCGCTGGATTCGCTGGCGGGGGACGAGGTCGACGCCCAGCCCGGCCGGGGTGAAGCGTTTAAGCTCTTTGGTCTTGGCTTTCTTAATGCCCATTAGCGTGGCGTAGCGCACCTTGTTGATGCCGGACTGGATGGTGAGGAGGGCGGGCAGCGGCATCTCTACGTATTGGAACCAGCCGGCCTCGAGCTCGCGCTTGACCTTAACTGAGCCGTCGAGCTTCTGGACCTCCATGATGAGGGTGGCGTGGGGAACGTGGAGGAGCTCGGCCAGGATGACGCCGGTCTGTCCGGAGCCGAGGTCGTCGGACTGGAGGCCGGTGAGGACCAGGTCGAAGGGCTCGGTGCGGATGGCGGCGGCGAGGGCGCGGGCGGTGGTGAAGCTGTCGAGGCGGTCG
>JBGOUV010000164.1:0-14369 GCA_041477815.1 Terriglobia bacterium
CTGATCCTGGTCAACTTCTGGGACATGGACGTGGCCCATTGGGGCGCCTATTCGCTATATCTGCAAGCCATCACCCGCACGGACCGGCTGGTCGGGCTGCTGTGGGACGAGATCCAGGCGAACCCGGCGTACCAGGGTAAGACGACCCTGCTGGTGCTGCCCGAGCTCGGCCGCGACGGCGACAGCAACGCCGCCAACGGCTTCCTGAACCATCGCTCCGGCGACCCGTCGTGTCGCAATACGTGGCTGCTGGCGCTCGGCGCGGGGATCTCGAAGGGCGAGACCGGCCGTCCGGTGGCCCACATTGACGTGGCGGCGACCGCGGCGGAGCTGCTCGGCGTGAGGCTGGAGGCGGCGGGCCGCCTGCTCGCCGGCATCGTGTAATGGCTTCGGCGGTCATTCAGGCGCTCATCGACAAGGGCCTCTTCGACCGGCTGCCGGCGACGTTCTCGACCTTCTTTTTCGAGCAGATCAAGGACTGGGAAACCCTGTTCCCCCACGAGCGCGGCTACTTCGAGCGCCTGTTCACGCTGCTGGACGACCTCCCGCCCGCCGAAGCCGGCACGCTCTTCGCGCCGCTGCGCGCCATCGAGCAGAGGATGGGTGTGAATGAGAAGACCTGGCCGCGTCGCGCCTTCACGCTCGACCAGGTGGACTTCCTGAACCGCAACGCGCACTACGCCGCCTGGCGCGGCGCGATCGCCGATATCTTCGGACGTATCGATCCGCTCCTCGAGGAGCAGGTGCGCCGCGAGGGGCGCTCGCGCCTGGTCCTGGTGCTGTCGCCGCCCGAGCTTCCCGTCGGCCCGGACCGCCTGTGGACCCGGCTCCAGGGCAAGCGCGTGGCTCTCGAAGGCTCCATCGACCCCGCGAAGCACCTCGCGCCGCTCTTCACCGCCGGGGAAACAAAGCCCTACGATCGCTGGATCCTCCAGTGCGGCGCGACCATTCCTCCCGCGCGCGGCGTCGTCTCCTTTAGCTTCGACGGCTTGGCCGCCTACCGCCGCCGCCTGATGACCGATGTGCAGCGGATGGTCGAGCGGGAACAACTCCGCGGGCCCCGCGAACTGGGCGCCCGCCTGAAGCAGATGAAGATCCTGGCCGGCGAAGCGGAGGTGGGCCGCGACCCCGTCCTCGCCGAGTTCACCCGCGCCGTGCTGCTTGCCGGCAACGGCACCCTGCTGCTGAACAATACCTTCGTCGAGTGGGCGACGATCCAGGCCGTGCGGCGGGCGCGGCCGTCGCTGACCGCAATCGCCTTCGGGATCCGCAACAAGATGAAGCCCTTCTCCTCTTTGCTCATCTACACCGATCAGGACGAGGCGAACCCGATCCCCAGCCAGATGGATACGCTCGGCACCTATGTAGACCTGGAGGTCTTCTACCAGTACATTTGGCAGGAGTTTCAAAAGTACGCGGAGTATTCCAGCCACACCGTGTACGTCTATCTCGCGCTGGGGATGGACGAGCTCCTGTACCTGGCCCCGCCGGACTTCACGCTGCCGACGCGGGTGAACGCTGAGCGGCTCACCGGGGCCCTCGGCGAGTGGATGTCCGGCGCCGGCGGTGGTCAGCTTCGGGACCAATCGGTCAGGCGGAGGGCAGGGACGCGAGAGAATTCCCGGACGTTATAGGTGACCAGCGTGGCCCCGATGCTCAAGGCGTGGCCTGCGATGAGGGTGTCGAAAGGGCCGATGGACGCGCCCCGTTTTTCGAGGGCCGCCCGCAAGCCGCCGTAGGACCCCGCGGCCGAGCCGTCGAACGGCACGATCTCCAGCGGCCCCACGAACGCCTGCAAGGCCGCGTGTGCTTGCTCGGATTGGCCGCTCTTGACTGCCCCGAAGGCCAGTTCTGCCATCGTGATAGAAGAGATCACGATCTCCCCAACGGCGTGGCTCCTGATCCGCGCGAGCATTTCGGGCGTGCGCAGCCGGATCGCATCGACGCAAACGTCGGTATCGAGCATGAACTTCATTCAAACGCGCTTCTCCGCTTCTGGGCCTTCGGCTGCTGCCGGCCGTCGGCCATGAAGTCGGGTGGAAACTTGCTCAGGTTCTCGATCCAGGCGTCCCAGGTTTGCTCGGCGGGCAGCAAGAGCACGCCCTTTCCGGATTTCCGGATGAACACCCGGTCTCCTTCGAACCGGAACTCGCGCGGCAGCCGTACCGCTTGGCTGCGGCCGTTACGGAATAGCTTGGCAGTCTTCATCGATGTCAGCCTCCAGACTGGTCTATATCAATTAGTATAGACCCTTTCTACCTCCCGCGCAAAGAGCTAAGATACGCGACCAGGTTGTCCACTTCGGCCGCCGGGAGCGAGCCGTAGGCGGGCATCAGCGACTCCTTTTCGAGCTTCAGCTCCCGCAGTTCGCTCTTCAGAAAGGAACGCGGATTGCCGCTGGTATCCCGCAGTTGCACGGAGTAATCGTCTTCGTTCAGATGAATGCCCCGAACTTTCGCGCCGGCCCGCGTGGTGACGCTCACGGGGCGGTAGTCGAGCGGAATATCGGCGCCCGGGTCCACCACCGACTGACGCAAATGCCGCAACGAGCGGCTCGCCCCGATTGCGGATAGCTCCGGCCCCAGGTCGCCGCCCTGTCCCTGGATGATGTGGCACTGCGCGCAGGCATTCTTCTCATAGCTCACCCGGCCGGCCGGGACGTCGCCGGCGGCCCGCTCCACGGCTCCCTGCAGCCCCAGGCGCTTGGTGTAGGCCACCACGCGCCACACCTCGTGGTCCCGCAAATTGGTGCCCCGCATCTCGGAATTCGGAATACCACTCCGGATGATTTCAAACAGCTCGCGATCCGAGCCGCCGTGACGGTACCGGCCGGTGTTGAGAACCGGCCCGCGCCCGCCCTCCCCGGCCTGCCCGTGGCAGATGCCGCAGCGTCCCAGGAACAGGAGCCGTCCGGCCGCTACATCGGCATCGGATGTAAAGGGATTGTTTTCCGGAATGTTCGCGGCCGGCCGGGGGGCTCTCCCCGGTCTTTGCGCCGCCACCGGCAACGCCACCAGCAACAACCAGAGCAGGCGTCGCATGGGATTCACTCCAGCGCAAAGGCGATGAGCACGTCTCCAATGGGAATCGCGACGTTCTGCTTGCCTCTGCTTAAGTAGGTAACGGGGCTGGCATAGACGCGGTCGCCTCCCGAAAAATGCCAGAGTTCCTTGCCGGTCCGGGCGTCCAGGGCAAAGAAGTTCCCCTCCATGCTGCTCGAAAAAACCAGGTTGCCGGCCGTGGACAGCACGCCCGACCAGTGCGGCGTCAGCAGGCGGTGCTCCCAGCGGATCTCGCCCGTCTCCGGGACCATGGCCAGCAGCCGGCTGGAGTTCTCCTCCGGCCGAAACCGCGCTCCGCCCCCGCCTCCACCCCCGAAGTAGGCCTCTCCCGGCTGGTATTCCGGAGCGTCGGTCTTGAAAAACCGCCGCCGCTCCTCGCGGGACGAGACGTACAGGAGCTTGGTCAGGGGGTTGTAGCTCGGCGACATCCAGTTGTTGGCGCCATCCACACCCGGCCAGATCCGGTCGTTTCCCTCCGGGGTCGGCTCCTGACCGGGCAGCAACACCGGACGCCCCCGGCTGTCGATCTCTTTGGCCCAGGTCTGTTTTGCGTACGGCCGCCCTAGCAGAAACTCCCCGTTGGTCCGGTCGAGTACGTAGTAGAAGCCGTTCCGGTTGGGATGGAGCAGCAGCTTGC
Source organism: Terriglobia bacterium (assembly GCA_041477815.1). Classification (GTDB taxonomy): domain Bacteria; phylum Acidobacteriota; class Terriglobia; order Bryobacterales; family JACQDG01; genus JBGOUV01. The sequence continues at coordinate 3,700 of JBGOUV010000164.1, forward strand.
GGGGCCGCCCGCCGAAGTTCGCGTCGAGCAGCACCGGAACCTGCGTGGAATCCCAATCGTGCGTGTCGTGCGGCGTATACTGGTAATGCCATCGCAGCTTCCCGGTATCCGCGTCCACGGCCAGCAGGGAGCAGGAATACAGGTTGTCGCCCGGACGAACGTCGCCGTTGTAGTCGGGCCCCGGATTGCCGGTGCCCCAATAGACCAGGTTCAGCTCCGGGTCGAAGGAGCCGGTGATCCACGTGGAGCCGCCGCCGTGCTTCCAGGCGTCGCCCGGCGGCCAGGTTTCGGAGCCCGGTTCGCCCGGGGCGGGGATGGTGTACAGGCGCCAGGCGCGCTCGCCGGTATCTGCGTAATAGGCCTCCAGAAACCCGCGAATGCCGCCCTCCGCGCCGGCGATGCCGACGATGATCTTGTCTTTCACGGCCAGGGGGGCGCCGGTGGCCGTGTAGCCCAGCGAGATGTCGCCCATGTCCTTCTTCCACAGCACGCGGCCGGAGCGCGCGTCCAGGGCCACCACCTTCGCATCCAGCGTGTTCACGAACACCCGGTGGCCCAGGATCGCCACCCCTCGATTTACCTCGCCGCAGCAGGTATAAACCCTCCCGCCCAGCCGGTGCTCGTAGGTCCACAGGGTTCGGCCGGTCTCGGCGTCGAGGGCGATCACATCGCTGGGTGGGCGGGTGACGTACAGGATGCCGTCCACTACGATCGGCGTCGTCTCCACTTTGGAGCGGTGCATCTGATAAATCCACTTCGGACGCAGCCGCTGCACGTTATCGCTGGTGATCTGCTGGAGGGTGCTGTAGTGGTGGCTGCGGTAATCGCCTCCATACATGAGCCAGTTGCCCGGCTCCTGGGGCGCACGCAGCAGCCGGTCGTAAGTGACCGGCAGCCCGCCAGAGGACCCCTGGGGACGCCCCACCGTAGCTACGGTCACGATCACCGCTGCCGCCGCCAGGATAATTTTTGTGTTCATAATTACCTCGGCGGCGGCGCGGTGGACGACGGCGGCGGAACGCCGTCCACCGTCCGCGGCTCCATCAGCTCGATGCGCGTTCCGTCCGGATCGAACAGGTTCAACTGGCGCCGGCGGTTGGTTCCGGTCCGTACCTCCAGCGGCTGCGTGTAGCTCTTCCGCGCCGGCTTGGCGTCCAGGTGCTCCAGCGCCTGCGCCATGTTGGGAACCTCCAGGGCGACATGATGCTGGACGCCTCGCCGGTTGGGAGGCGGCAGCTCCTCATACAGCATGAACTCGAGATAGTCGTCGCCGTCCGGCACTCGCATGTTCATCCAGTCGAGGCGCTTGGGATCGCGGCTGCCCCGCCAGGTTTCCTGGAAGCCCAGGACGTCGCGGTAGAATTTCATGGCTGGCTCCAGGGCGCCCACCAGGATCCCCAGGTGCAGGATACGCTCGGAGACGCGGGCGTCGCTCAGGTACCGGCCTTTTTCCCGCACGCTCCAGCCGTCCGGCTCGTATTGCACGATCTCCACCGTATGGCCGTCCGGATCCTTTACGTTGAAGTTGGAATTCCGGATGCGGCCCTTGCCCACCTTCTCCGGGACCTTGATACCTCGGGCGCCCAGATAGGCGCGCATGGCCTCGGCGTCGTCCACCTCGATCGAGATATGAAGCAGCCGGTCGGAGCCGGGCTCCGTCTCCGGAAACAGCTCGATATACTGGCGGTCGTTGATTTTGATGAAGGTGAGCGACAGCTTGCCGTCCGGGTTGTGGAGCAGGAAAGGCTCGCCGAATCCGAGGAAGTCTTCGTAGAAGCGGCGCGATTGTGCGACATCGTGGACCGCCAGGGCGATATGAGCCACTCCCGTGATGCGCGGGCGTTTCGGAACCTGGCCGGCGGCGAGGGAGGCCAGCAGTAGGACGGCGGCAACAAGTCTCATCAGCTATTGATTCTAGCTTACGGCTGCGGCGCCGCGGCATGGCAGAGGCCCCGCTTGCTGGCAAGGGCCGCCGCGTACAGGAGGGCCTGTCCAAGATCCTCCCCCTCCCGGGGAGGGTACTCCGCAAGAATCTGGTCAAATGTCAATGCCCTTCGCAATCAGATTGACCAACCGGGAAACGGTAATCCGCATTCCTCGGATGCAGGCACGGCCCCCATGATCTCGTTATCAAATGTGATTCGCTCGAACCTGGCACCGTAACGAGTGTGGCATAGCGGCGATTCGGCCTTGATAGCGCCATGCTACACTCTTCCCATGGGCCACGGGGACGTTCTCCCCATCCTGGGCGCGACGCCACGCATCCACTCTCTGCTGATCAAGCCGGCTTCGGCGGTCTGCAACCTGGACTGCGAGTATTGCTTCTATCTGGATCGCGACGCCGACCCCTACAAGGAGCTGCCCGGACGGCGGATGACCGACGAGACCCTGGAGCGGCTGGTGGACGGGTTTGTCTTCTACTCCTATCCCCACAGCGTGTTCGCCTTCCAGGGCGGCGAGCCGACCCTCGCCGGCCTCCCCTTCTTCGAAAAGGTCGTCGACCTGCAGCAGCGCTGCGGGCGGTCCGGGCAGACCATCTCCAACGCCTTGCAGACCAACGCCATGCTGCTCGACGAGCGCTGGTGCGGTCTGCTGCGCGAGTATAACTTCCTGCTCGGCGTCAGCATGGACGGCCCCGAGGCCCTGCACGACCGCTACCGCTTCAACAAGCAGGGCAAGGGCACCTGGAAACGGGTGATGCAGTCGGTGGAGCTGCTCCAGAGGGAGAAGGTGGAGTTCAACATCCTGTGCGTGTTGAACAAGGCCAACGTGGGACACGCCACCGAGTTATACCGGTTCTTCCGCGGTCTGGGAGTGCAGCATATTCAGTACATACCGCTGGCCGAGTTCGACGGGCTGGGCCAGCCCCTGCCCTTTACCATTACCGCCGCGGAGTACGGGCGGTTTCTGTGCGAGACGTTCGACCTGTGGTGGCCCGACCGCAAGAAGGTCCGGGTCCGTTTCTTCGATAACATCGCCGAGGCGCTGGCGGGGATGAAGCCGGGCAACTGCACCATGCACGAGACCTGCGACAGCTATGTAGTGGTGGAGTACAACGGCGACGTCTACCCCTGCGACTTCTTCGTGGAGCAGACCTGGAAGCTGGGCAACATCAACCTGGATTCCTTCGCCGAGATCGCCCGCCGGCAGCGCCGCTACCAGTTCGCGGCCAAGAAGACGGAGCCGCATCCGGAGTGCCAGGTGTGCGAGTTCCAGAACGTTTGCCACGGCGGGTGCCCCAAGCTGCGGCACGGGCCGCACAAGCGGTTCGAGGATCTGGACTATTTCTGCGGATCGTACAAGGCGATCTTCGCCAAGGCCATCCCCCAACTGCGGCCGGAGGTGGAGAAGATCATGGCCCGAGGCCTGGCGTGCGCTACGAATCCATCCTAGATTAGGGTCTCGCGAGGCGCCTCGACGCCGATGCTTCACATGTCTCAAATTGTGACTATAATTATAGTCGATGCCGCGCCGGCCCCACTTCGGCCTCGTCTTCTCGCCAGAGACGATCGCGCATCTCGACGTGATCGAACGCAAGGACCATCGCCTGATCCGAGAGACAATTGATGAACAGTTGCGTTACTTGCCAGACCAAGTAGCCCGCAATCGTAAGCCATTGGAACAACCTGCTCCTTTCGGCGCCACGTGGGAACTCCGGTTCCGACCCCATAACCGCTTCTGCGTGTTTTACGAAGTCGATCGGGAGGAACAAGTGGTTGGGGTGCTGGCGATCGGGATCAAGGAGCGGAACAGGCTGTTTATCGGCGGAGAGGAGTTTGAACCATGAGAATCGCACCGCTGGCTGATGTAAAAGCACGGTTTAGCGCCTATTTAGAGCGATGTGAGACGGAAGGGCCCATCGTCATTACACGGAACGGAAGGGCCGTAGGAGTATTGATCGCCCCGCTGGACGATGACGATTTGGAGATGTTACTGATGGCTCGTTCGCCACGCTTTCAAGCCTTGCTCGACCTATCGCGACGGAGCATCAAGGCGGGCAAGGGGTTGTCAGAGAAGGAGTTTTGGAAGGCTGTTGCCGGGCGGCATCGGACCTCTACTCCACCGCCACGGTAACCGTGTTGGACGCCACCCCCGCGATGGATAGCACCACCGGGATGGCGGGACCGACGGGGGTGGCGTCGAGGACCCGCACGTTGATCTGGTACAGGTCGACGAAGCCGGCGGCTAAGCCGGAGAACAGCACGGGAGCGGAAACGCCCCCGATGGTTACGGTCGCGGTGTTGGTGGTGGTCGACAGGGGATTGGCGGAGGCGGCGGCCCCGGTGGCGGGCTGGTTCGTAACTGCGCCCAGGCCGATGGCGTAGACTTCCAGGAACTCGCCGCGCCTCACCGGGCGCGAGCCCGGGAAGGTGGAGAGGGGCGCGGCGATGGCGCCGGTTCCGGCCACCAGGATGGCGCCCTGACCGTTGCCGCGCTGGTTGGTGGAAAACAACGCCGGGGCGGAGGGGACCACGGAGATCGCTTGAGGAGAGCTGGTGACGCCGCCCGAGGTGACGGTAATGGTGGCCAGGGAGCGTCCCTGGACTTCCCAGGGGAGGGCGAAGTTGATCTGGAAGGGAGAAACGAAGAACAAGGGGGCGTCGATACCGTCCACCTGCACCGAGGCGCCGCCCAGGGCGGTGGGGAGCGGCACGGTCGCTGCCTGGGTGGTGGCGTTGGCCAGGTTGGACCCGAAGATCGAGGCGATCGTTCCGGCGGCCAGAGCCTGGGTGGCGAAACTGGCGGCATTGACGATCCCGCCCGCCGAGAGCACCGGCGCTGGAGTAATGGAGAAGGTCATCACTACGGAAGAGCCTCCGCCCGGAAACGGGTTGAATACGCTTACTTGGCCGGCGCCGGTGGAAGCGAGGTCGGCGGCGGGAATCAGGGCGCGCAACTGGGTGTTGCTGATGAAGCTGGTGCTGCGATCGGCGCCGTTCCAGCGCACCACCGAGGTGGGCAGGAACCGCGAGCCGGTAACCGTCAACGTGAGGTCGGGGCCTCCCGCGGGGATCGTCGCGGGTGAGAGCGCCGCGAGCACGGGAGCCGGATTCACGATGCTGAAGGCGATGGCGTTGGACTCTCCCCCTCCCGGCGGCGCATTGAAAACCGTCACCTGGGCGACGCCGGAGGCGTTCAGGTCCGAAGCCGGAATTTGGACGGTGAGCCGGCTGCCGTTGACAAACGTGGTGGGCCGTCCGGCGCCGTTCCACCGCACCACGGAAGACGGGAGGAAGTTGCTGCCGGTCAGCCCCACGGCCACCCCGGGATCGCCGACGGCGGCGCTGGTCGGAGTGATGGCGGCAATGGCGGGGGCGGTGGCGCTGCCGATGAAAAAGGAGAGCTCGTTGGAGGCGCCGCCGCCGGGCGGTGGGTTCCTCACCGTGATCTGGGCGGAGCCGGGGGTCTGGATATCGCCGCCGGAAATCTCGGCCCGCACCTGCGTGCCGCTGACAAAAGTGGTGGGACGGTCGTCGTTGTTCCAGCGCACGACCGCCCCCGGAATGAAGCTGGAGCCGTTTACCGTCAGGGTGAATCCGAAGTTGCCGGCGGCGATGGAGATGGGACTCAGCGAGGTCAAAACGGGCACCGGGTTCAACTCCCCGATGCGCACGAGGAACGCGTCGGTGCGGCCGCCCGGGTTGACCTGGAAGGCCCCGGTGGTGACCGGAAAGTTCGGCGAGTTGGTCTCACCGACCACGTAAGCCGCTCCCAGGGAGTCGAGGGCTATGGCGTTGGCGCGATCCGTGCCCGAGCCTCCCAGGAAGGTGGAGAACAGCAGCGCCGAGCCGGAGGGGTTCATCTCGGTGACGAAAATATCGGCGCAGGGACTGGGACAGGTGCCGCGCCCCGGCAGCGGGTTAACGGTGGGGAAGTTGGGGGAAGAGGTGAAGCCGGTTACCCAGGCGTTGCCGGCGGCGTCGGCGGCGATGCCGCCGGGGAAGTCGTCGCCCGAGCCTCCCAGGTAGGTGGAATAGGCCAGGGCGCCGGTGGGGCTGAACTTGGCTAGGAACAGATCTTGCGGTCCGAGCAGGAAAGTACTCTGCAGGGGTCCCTGGAGCGGGAAATTGGTGGAGTTGGTTACGCCGGCGACATAGGCGTTGCCGGCGGGATCGACGGCCACGACGCGGCCCAGGTCACTGCCCCGCCCGCCCAGAAACGTGGAAAACAGCAGGCCCGTACCATTGGGATTCAGCCGGGTCACAAAGGCGTCGGCGCAGGGCGAGGTGAAGGGCGTAAGACTGGGCGCACAGGTGGCCTGGTGGGCGCCGACTACCGGGAAGTTGGGGGAGTTGGTGACTCCGGTGACGTAGGCGCTGCCGCTGGCGTCGACGGCGATGCCGAAGCCCTGGTCGCTGTCATTGCCTCCCAGGTAGGTGGAATAGGACAGGGAGCCCGAGCTGCCGCCGAGCTTGGCCACGAAAACGTCGGCCTGGCCGTTGGTGAAGGTCTTGAAAGCGCCGCTGGAGGTGGGGAAATTCGAGGAGTTGGTGGTGCCGGTGACGTAGGCGGAGCCGGCGGAGTCGATGGCGATGGCGGCGCCGGTGTCGTGGCCGTCCCCGCCCAGGTAGGACGCCGAGATGAGCGCGCCGCTGGGATCGACGCGGGCCACCAGGGCGTCGCTCCCGCCGCGCAGGCCGGAGCCGGCGCCGGGGAAATTGGAGGAGTTGGTGGTGCCGATCAGGTAGAGACTGCCGCTCGGGTCCACGGCGGCGCCGGCCGCCACGTCGTCGCCCGAGCCCCCCAGGTAGGTCGAGAAGGCGATGCCGCCGCCGGCCGCATTCAGCTTGGTGACAAAAATCTCCTTCCCGCCCCGCGGACGCGGCTGGTTGGGTGGGAACAACGGGAAGTTGGTCGAGGTGGTGGTGCCGACGATATACACGTTGCCGCCCGGATCCAGGGCCACGCCGGCCGCGGAGTCGTCTTCAGCGCCGCCCAGAAGGCTGGCAAAGCGCAGGATGGGGTCGATGAGCAGCGGGCGCGAACGGTCGTAGGCGCCCAGACGGAATCCCACCTGCCGTTTGCCCAGCAAGGCGTATTCCCCGGCGATGGGCCGGCCGTCCTGAGAGACGGCGGGACGATGCTGGCGGACCACGCCGCCGGGGGTTTCGACCAGCAGGTCGCCGTCGGCGGAGAGGCGGATCCGGCGGGCGCCGTCGAACTCCAGGCGGATCCGCGAGGGATCGGCCCCCGGCGCCAAGGCCAGGTCGTACTCCAGATTCCCCCGGCGGCTGTAGTAGATGACGTCCACTCCCGGATAGATCTGCTCATAACGCACCCGGCCGTAACGCGGTACGCGGGCGTGGAAGCTGCCCAGATAGTATTGACTATAGGCGGCGAGGGGATCGAGGGGCGCGGTACGCGGGGCGGGGTTGGCTCCGGCGAAGCGCAGCCGCAACGGGGAGCCGGGGCGGGCCAGGACGGCCTCGTGCGACGTGAGCAGCAGGCTATAGCCCGGTCCGCGCGCCAGGTACCGCACCTGAGGATCCGCCTGCCCCTGATTGGGCTCGAAGGCGAGCGTGGACAGTGCCAGCCAGATAAGAGGATTCATCGCAGTGGAGCCGCCGGCGCGTGGCCAAAGCACCGAACCGCGACCGCAAGGGAGCGGGTGGACGGAGTTGTGTCACGGGCCGCTAGCGGCGAGCCGGTCGAAGGGACCATCCGATTGAGTATAGTACAGGTGAAGGATCCTGGGGGGAACAAGCCGCAGGCGTGTCCTGAGAGTCATCCGTGGCTAAACCGCTCCCCGCGGGGTGGGAGCCACAAATCGTTGATTTTGCGGGACCTATCGACCGCAAATTGGCGGGCGGTTTCCTTTTGCCACAGGCTACGCGGGCCGGATTACGTACAGGGGGTTGAAGTCCTGGCCGGCCCGCCGCTCGGCCATCCAACGCAGCGCCAGCACCTGGGCCGGATCGGTGAGGCCCTTGGTAACACTATTGCGGATCACCTCCAGGAAGAAGTGCGCGCCGGGGTCGTCGAAGTAGTCGATATCCAGCTCCAGCAGGGTCCAGTCCGGATGATCGGCGGGCGGCTGGTCGTTTTCGTGGAAGGTTACCTGGAGGTTGGCTTCCGCGTACTGCTTGGCCTTCACGCTGCCGGTGGCGCCGGGATGCAGGCTCGAATCGGCCGGGACGAACCGCACCTGCTCGCGGGTCTCCGGCGGCTGGCCGAGCTGCCGAATGACCGTGCGGTCGGCCCAGCAGAAGAACCGATCCTGCTGCATGCGGTCAAAGACGACCTGCCGGAAGAATCCCAGCAACTGCCTGCCGCCGGCGATGGAGGTATTGGCGGCCACGGTGAGGATATTGAGCAGGCAGGCGGCCGCGGGCGGCTGCTGTTCAAACCGGTCGGTCCAACGGCGGGCGGCGGCATCGGCCGCGGCCAGATCGGAGCTGAGGACTTGAGGAACCTGCGGGTCGATCGCGGAAAGCCCGTCAAACCGCGCCCGATTGAAGTTGTAAGCGCCGTCGTTGGGGATCAGCAGGACATCCAGAGTGGTTTCCTGGCCGGCCGCGACCTTCACCGGATGGAAACCCGCCTGCTCGTGGCCCTTGCTGAAGACAATGACGCGATAATTGTCGCCGAAATTGTCGAAAACCGGCAGTTTGGTGAGGCGGATGTCCGAAGCGACCCGGAAATCGTCAAACCGCGACCTCTGGTTGCCGTCGAAACAACGATACAGGATCTGGACGCCCGAGGGGAACGGCTCCCGGTCCCCGTTGAATACACGTACGCGAATAGTGGCCGGGTCCGGTCCTACGCCAGGGGTTGCCATGGTAAGGCCTCCAGAAAGGGAGAATTGCAGTCACTATATCATGATTAGGCGGCATTATCCTGGGAAAATTATTCCGCGCATAGACGCCCGGCAGGCAAAGAAAGCAGAAGATGTTTAGCGGCCACAGCGACGCCCCTACTCGCCCGAGGGCGCGAAGCGGAAGCCCCCCTTTTTGAGGATCTCAATCGCCGCGGCCAGCTCGCCCGAACCCACCCACAGGAACACGATCCCGTCCTGGCCGGCGATCGCCGGGAACGCGTCCCGCCCGCGCGCGCCCAGGCAGACCACACCGAAGCTCCCGGTCCGGGCCGGCGCGGTCCTCTCCCCGGCCCACAGCCCCCGAGCCTTGCGGGCGGCTGCCTGGGCACCCCCCGCCACCGCCTGCTCCTGCTCCTGCGGCGGTAGTGCGGTGAGACGGGAAGCCGTCGAGACCGGCACCCCGCCGGACTCCACAGCCGCGATGAGTTCGGCGCAGCCGCGGTGCAGCACCTTGCTCGCGTGCATGAGCAGCCTCCGGGATACATTGACTGCGGTCGCTGCCTGGTTGTGTGATTGCAACAACTTAGCGTGGTGCAAATTTGCACCACGAGCCGGACGGTGCTCTTTGAGCATCTTCGCCAACCGCGCCGCCACCATCGCCCGTTGCGACTCGTCCAGGTGCCGCCGCCGGAGATTCAAGCTGAGCGACAGCTCCGGCAGCGCCCCCTCGCCCTCCCACTGGACAAACCTCGGCTCGACGCCCGCCTGCCGGCAGGCCCGGTACCGGTTCCGGCCGTCCAGGATGCGGCCCTCCGCGTCGACCAGGATCGGCTCGCGCAAACCGTTCTTACCGATGTCGGCGGCCAACTCCTCGAATGCCGCCCCCTGCAAGAGTGGAAACAGCTCCGCCACCGCATGAAATTCTCGCTCCATGTCCCTAGACCCCCTCTATAATCATTTTACGGGACGGGTCCAAGGATAACCGCGTGCGGGCCGGCGGCGAAAAAGCTAACCCTCGCTCGCTCCCACACTTAGGGTGGACAGGATTTTTTGAAAAGGCCGTGACTGGTCGCCTGGGGGAGGTCTGATCGATGACATCACGACAGTTCGGAGCCGCTTCGGTCGCCCTGATCGCTGCCGCTGCGGCCGCGCCCGCGCTTCTCGCCCAGCCGGCCATGCAGGCGCAATCTTCCTCAACCATCGCCTACGGCGTCAAGGAAGGCCAGAAAACCGTCGAGATCCGGAACGTGGCCTATGAGGTCACCGGGACCGGCGTCCCCGGCCGCCCGCCGGACCAGCGTTTGGTGCTGCGCCGGACGGCCCGCTCGAAGCAAGTCTTCGGTGAAAAAGGCGTGGACGCGACGATGACGCTCGAAGCCTGGCCTCTCGGCGCTGGCCTCAGCCAGAAGCCGCTCTATGCGATCACGCTGAGCGGTGTCGAGGGTCGCACCACGGACAACGCTCTCTGGGTCGTCTCGCGCGGGACCGAGGAGGTGGAATGGTGGTCGGTGCACCGGCTCGGCAACGGCCGGCATCTTTTCGATACCTATGTGCCCCTGGTCCGGTTTTCCATCTGGCCCGAGGTCCTGACGCTGCGTTACGCCGGCTTGGAGGCGCCGCCCGACGATACGCCCGACGCGCGCCTGAAGGAACCGCAGGTGGTGGGCGTCCTCACCTACGCGTCGGCGGAGCGGGTGATCCGGGAGGCGCTCCTCACCTGCGACGATCCCCAGCGGGCGCAGGCGCTGCGGTCGTATTGGGACACGACGCGGACCCTCTCGCTGGTGGAGCAGGCGGGAGCTCCCTCGCAGAGCCTGCGGATCTCGTTCGGAGATGCGGTGGCGGTCCTCATCGGGATCGCGGGGGACGACCTCGACCTCGCCCACGCGCAGTTGCCGCCCTCCCTGCACGC
>JBGOUV010000367.1:0-7146 GCA_041477815.1 Terriglobia bacterium
AATACGTGGGCAAGTCCAACCGCCTGGAAGATACGATCGTCAAGACCAACATCGACGCGGTGAAGGAAATCGTCCGCCAGATCCGCCTGCGCGACCTGGGCGGCATCATCGTGGTCGACTTCATCGACATGGACGAGCGCAAGAACCGCCAGAAGGTCATGCAGGCTCTAGATGAGGCCCTCCGCGAGGACCGCTCGCCCTCCAAGATCCTCCAGTTCAACGACTTCGGCCTGGTAGCCATCACCCGCAAGCGCGTCAAGCAGTCCCTGGAGCGCACCCTTTGCGCCCCCTGCCCCTACTGCGACGCCGCCGGCTACGTCAAATCGGTGGAGACCATGGTCCTGGAGATACTCACCGAGGCCAAAAAGATCGCCCGCCAGCGCGAGCCCGGCGAAGTGACGCTCCGGGTGAACCCCGACGTCGGCAGGATCCTGAAGTCCCGCGACAACAGCTACCTGGAAGAGCTGGAGACCATTCTGGGGCGGTCCGTGCTGGTGAAGAGCGACGCGCAGCTCCACCAGGAGAAGTTCGACTTCAATTAGGCCGCAAGGGCGTGTGGACCGGTCCCCTTCGGTGCGCCATGGCGGGGACGCCAGACGCCCCGGGGTCCGTTGATAGGCTATGAGTTCGCCGATAAAGATAAGATTCAAGACGCTGCTTGAGCAGGAGTTCGGTACGTTGCAGCATGTCGGCACAAGCACCTCGTTGTATGTGATTCGGGACAAGGTGCGTGTGTACACGCGCTATTCCAGGATGTACGAAAGGGGCTCTACGTTCTTTGGGCTACGCCGAGAAGACCTTGCTCTTCTTGAAGGCTTCCCCTCTTTCATTGCGTTCTTGTGGGATGAGCAGGCGGAACCGCTACTAATTCCCTACGACCACTTTGCCGAGGTGTTCGACTCCCTCGAACCAGCTACCGACGGGCAGTACAAGGCTCATATCTACACAGGAGGAGAGGGCACTGATCTGCACATCGTTCGAGCCGGGAGGTTTGGCGTGGATTCGTACTTCGGTCTCAGTCAACTTCGCGCCGCCGTCCTGCAACAAAGGGATCAATCACTCCCTGTCGAACTTTCCCATCATCAGGTTCAGACTATCGTTGGCGCAATCGGGAAACTCACAGGCCATGCAGTGTACATTCCCTTGAATGACAGACCCCTGCTGGACTGGGATGTTGTGGAGAGATTCGACATTGCCGCTGATGTCCCCTCGACCGGAAGGTTCCCGACGGCTGCGAGCCTTGCGTTCATCGACGTATTGTGGGTTCATCCTACGCGTAACCTGTTAACCGCAGCCTTCGAGGTCGAGCACTCCACCACGATCTACTCCGGTCTGCTGAGGTTTAATGACGTTCACATAGATTTCAAGCTCCCCCGGGCTGGAGTTGTTGCCCAAGCAGAGAGGAAGGACTCGTTCCTTCGCCAGATCAGCAGACGTACTTTTCGTGCGAGCGGGCTGAGCGATGTTTGCCTCTTTTATAGTTACGCTGATGTGTATCGATGGTATCTCAGACTCCGAGCAGCTCCCAATCCCTAGAAGACCTAGAAAGCCTGCTTGGTCGATTTGCGAAGAAAGAACGCAGCCGCGTACGGGCCCACCGAAAGACTCCCCGTGTCGTCGATCTCCGCCCAGAAAAGCAACCCGTCCTCACCTTGTGATCTACGGATGCGCTTCGCCGCCTTGCTCTGCCCAAGCTCAGATCGAAAAGGCCCGCGGAGAATCGGCTCCACGCCCTCCACCACGATCAAATAGTACACTTTCTTCATAGGCGTGCACTCCTCTTTGTAAACCTGAGCGCGGATACAACCAAGTCGGGTTTGCTGGGAGCCGGCCCGAACTCCCTGAGATTTCCTATACGGTCGGTAAGGTGCAAGGCCAAAGCGCGCGATGCGACCTAATGCCTCGGCGACGGCTTTGAACTCGACGACGTCCAGCCTCCGCTCCCCGCGCTCGAACTTGGACACAAACGACTGCGGGCGCGAAAGTTTCGCGGCGAGACCTGTCTGGCTGAGGCCCGCCCTCTTACGCGCCTCGACCAGCATGGCTCGGAACCGTTCGTACTCAGGCGTGTGGAGAGACTTCGGCAAGGCAGTAGTCTAAACCCAATATGGGATAAATCCCAAAACGGGTTGATTACTGCTATGCGCATCGTGGTCCTAGCGGTCTCCGACTCCGCGGGAATTGTGCCCAAAACTCCGCGCAACGTGGCACGAGACGCCTGCGGGGTCAGCCAGAGCCAGGGCGCCTTCCTCAAGGATGACCCAAGAGGGTTCTTTCCGGCGACTCTCCCCCGCACGAATTGGTTTGCACAGCCGAATTTGACTATCGGCTCCCGGCTGGAACCGGGGAGGGACAGTCAGCCACCGCTGGAGCGAAATCGAAGACCTCTCACCGGCGGTAGTTCGTCTTCCGATACGGAAACGTCTTCCACGCCGGCGCCGCTCTTCCGTTCAGATCCCACTCCACGCGCCCCTTGCGCACCGTCATCTCCGCCACCAGCCTCTGGGTCCCGGGATTCCCCGCCCCGGCCGAATCGATGAATCCAAACGACCCCTTTTCCAGGCGCAACACCGCAATATCCGCCTCCGCCCCCACGTCCAGATGCCCCAACTGCGGCCGCTTGATCTCCTTCGCCGGGTTCCACGTCGATTCGGCGATCACCTCCGCCAGGGGCACGCCCAGATTCAGGATTTTCGACATGATGTTGGGCATGTCTTTCATCCCCGCGTTCATGCTCCCCGAGTGCAAATCGCTCGAAATCGAGTCCGGCCAGAATTTCTGCTCGAACGCCGGAACCGCCACCCACCAGTAGAAGCTCCCCGCCCCGTGTCCCACGTCGAAGAAGATCCCCCGCTTTCGCCCCGTGACCATCGCCGGATTCACCTTCCCGTCGTCCAGCACCTCCTCGCGATGCCCCGAGTAGCAGTGCGTATAGATATCTCCAGGACGCAGCTTGTCCAGCAGCAGCTCGGGCAGCCGCCGCTCTTTGGTGACGAACCCGAAATCGACCATCACCGGCAGGTCGGTGAGGTTGCCCGCCTTCACGGCGTTCTCCACCGAGGGCCACCCCGGCCCGTTGTAGTGGGCCGATTTAAACCCCACGATCACGTCGGGGTTGGCCTTGGCCATCTTCGCCGCCGCCTCCGGGTCCATGTCGCTGGCATTGTTCTCCGCCTTCGGATCCCCCATCCCGGCGCCGGTGATGTTCAGCAGGGCCAGCACCCGGGTCCGCGCCCGGCTGATGATCCGGTCCCGGAGGTCGGGAAAGGTCTTCCACCCCGTCGTCCCGGCGTCGACCATGGTGGTGACGCCGGTGCGGAACGAGAAGGCATCCGGCTGCACGCTACTGGAGTCTCCGGCCGTCCCGGCCCGTCCCGTATACACATGCACGTGAAGATCGATGAGCCCCGGCGTCACATACAACCCGGCCACGTTAGCCACCCGCTTGGACTCCGACGCCGGAATGTTCTCCGCCACCCGCGCGATCTTCCCGCCGGCGATGGCCACGTCCATCACCCGGTCGATCTTGTTCTTAGGATCGATGACGTGCCCGCCCTTCAGCACGAGATCATAGGTCTGGGCTCCGAGCGCCCCAATTATTGCCAGCAAGCCGAATAGGATTCGCATGCGCCCATGATACTCCCGTTCACCCCCGCAGGAACGCCCCGTACACCATCCAGATCCCCAGGGGCGTCATCGCTGCCCCCACTGCCGCGAACTTCCTTCCACGATAGTCCTGGGGCGCGATCTTCTGAAGGAGCTTCGGATACAACAGGTAAACGACGCTCTTCAGCATCATGGTCCATCCCGCCACCGTGGTCGCCACCGCCACATCCCACGCCCAAACGTTATGGCCTACGACGATCAGCAGTCCCAGGGGCAAGGTATAAACCGCCACCACCAGCGGCGCGTACTGGCTCTGCAGTAAGTCATAGAACAGCTCTCCCCACAGCCGCGGCCACAGCAGGTGCGACACCGCCGCCACCAGGAATCCCGCCGTGAATATCCGCTCGATCAAGAGTTCCATGTTCATAGCGAGCGGAGAAACGCCAGCAGCGCCTCCCGCTCTCCCTCCGGCAAAACCAAGTATCTCTCTCGAACCTGTCCCGCCTCCCCCTGGTGCCGCCGGATCGCGTCGTCCGCCGTCGCCGCGCTTCCGTCATGCAGGAAAGGACGCCGGAACCGCAATCCCCACAACGCCGGCGTCCGGATCTCCTCCCCGGTAGCCGCCCCCTGCTCAATCCCGTCCCCCGTCCCGACGCTATGCAACAACAGATCCGAATAGAGCGGCACCGGCTTCCGGTCAAACACCGGATTCCCGCTGGGTCCAGTTCGCAACGCCGGCACATGACAGCTCCCGCACCCCGTCTCGGCGAACACTCGTTCCCCTTGCCGTTCCTTCTCTCCCACTGCTCCTCTCCCCACCGGCGCCAGGAACTTCATGAAGTTTTCGAAGTTGTCGATCCCACGCAACCCGGTGACCCGATTCCGCACATCCTCCGGATCCGACGCCGGATCGCACAGTCGCAGCGCCGCCGGATCCACCCCCAACGCGACCTCCTCCGGAAATAGGTCATTAGTAATTCCCATTTCGTTCCGATAGGCGTCCCCCGCAAACGCCAGCAGGGTGGCCTGCTGCGCCTTCCAGCCGAATCTTCCGATCCGCTCCCGCTTCGTCGCCACGTCGAAGATCCGCGCCGCCCGGCCGCGGATCCCGTCGCCGTCCCGATCCTCCGGGTCCTCCCCTCCCACAATCGTTTCGTCCCCAATCGCCTCGACCAGTCCCACGCCGAACAGAGGCATCGACATCCGCCGCGCGATGACGTTGGCCTCCGGCGGTATACGCGGCTGGCAGTTGTGCGGCGGAATCGAAAACAGGTGGAACAAGGTGCCGCCTTCCAGCACGCGAAACGTTCCGTCCGCCTCCCGCCGCCCGGCCCGCACCTCGGTAATGGTCCCCATCCCCCCAATCGCCGGGACGTTATGACACTGCGAGCACCCCGTAGCATTAAACGCCGGCCCCAACCCCTCTCCCGCCGTCTCCACCGCCGTAAAATCCTCCAACCCGATCCGAAACCGCTCAAACTCTCCCGCCGTGATCCCCTCCAGCGGACTCCCCGCCGGCCGCTCCCCGGTCTGTCCCACCAATATCCCCACCGCCACCAGCAAACAACCTCTATTCCACAATCACCACCCCCCGCATCATGTTGTGCCCCGCCCCACACGGCTTCGAACACTCGAACGCATACCGGCCCGGCTTCTCCGCCGTGAACCGCACCTTCAGTTCCCCCTTCCCCCGCTTCGGTATGACCTCGTTAATCCCCGCTTCCGCGATCCGAAACCCATGATTCGTGTCTTCGCTCGCGATCCGGAACTCGACCACCGTCCCCGCCTTCACCCGGATCTGGGAAGGCGTGAAACTAAACCGCTCCGCCGTCACATGAACCACCTTCACCGGCGGACCGGCGGCGAAAGCCAGACCCAACACCCAACACCCCACACCTATGACCCGCTTCACTAGAACCACCATCCAATTCCAAAGTTCACGGAGTTCACCGCCCGGACCACCGAGCTGGCGTTCCGCATAAAGGTGTAGTCGAACTTCAGCGCCACGTCCGGCTCCGGATAGTATGTCGCTCCTACTACCCAGGCCGACCGGTCGAACTGCTTCAGCGGCAGATATCCCCGCGGCATCCGGTTCTGCGTGTCGAAGTTCTCGTACCGTCCGAACAGCGCCAGCTCGTGCGGCCAGCGTCGCGGCAGCACCCGCACCGCCGGCTCCAGGTAGAACCCCCGCATGCGCTCGGCCACGTTCGGGCTGCCCCCGCTGTCCCTTTGCAGGGCCAGGTTCAATTCCCCGGCTTTGCTGATATGTACCTGGGCGAGCTCACCCCGCAAGTCCAGCCTCCCCAGGCGGTACCGTCCGTCCACCTCAAACACCTTCACCCGCGGGTTCACCCCGGGCAGGCGGAACCCGGTCGATCCCCGCCAGAAGCTCGTCCCCAGCGCCAGCCGCGGCAGGCCGTGGTACTCCAGGCGCCCGGTCCAGGCCGGATTCCGAAACGAAGATTGAAACCCCTTCTGCCTTCCTTCCCGCAACCCCTCTTCCGCGCTGAACCCCGTAGCATCCAGCGGCGACATGAAGTAGGTCTTATACACGAAGCCCTTTCCCAGGTCCCCAAAGATCCCCACCCCGGTGTCGAACCAGGTCGAGGGCAGGATGACGGTGTCGACCAACGGCCGCTCCACCCCGTTAAACGACGGCGGCTCGTGCCGCTCATTGATCAATCCCACCGGCGCCAGCAGCATCCCGCCGCGAACGTTGAAGTAGGGCTTGATGAGGAAGTCCAGATAAGCCTGCTCTAACTCGAGCTCCCCTTTCTCCTGCCGCCCCTCGACAAAGGCGTGCTCCACCTCGAGCTCCGACCAAAACTTGATCCGATCGGAGAAACTATGCCCGAACAGCAGCACGAACCGATGGAAGTCAAGCTGGGCCGGCTCTCGGCGAGGCTTGTTGAAGTGAAAATCCATGTACCCGGAAACGGGCAGCCGGGACTCGGCTGTTGGCGCCTCCGGCGCGGGTGATGGGTCTTGGGTGATGGGTGCTGGGGGGACATCCTTCTTAGTTCCCAGCAGTTGCGACAACTGGCGCTCCAGCTCTTGGACCCGTTTCTCCAGCTCCTCGATACGCCGCGCCTGGGCGTCCTGCCCGTGCGCCACCGGTGCGAGGAGCATGGCTACCGTGATAAGATAACTGAGGAGCCGCCTTGTGCTAACTATGGTTAGCTTCAAGAGCTAATTATATCTAACAAACCCGCCATGTCAAGACCTAGATTCGCCGTTTCTCGCGAGGACTACGTCAAAACGGTCTGGGAACTATCCCTTTCCGGCGAAAGGGTTATCTCGGCCCAGCTCTGCCGGGAGCTCGATGTCTCCTCAGCCGCCGTCTCCAAAGCCCTCCAGCGTTTGGTGCGCGACCGCCTGGTCAGCCAATCGGCCAACGGCGCCATCTCCCTGACCGCCGAAGGCCAGCGCGGGGCCGTGCGCCTCGTCCGCCGCCATCGTCTGATCGAGAGGCTTCTCTTCGATGCCCTGGATTACCCCTGGGACGAGGTTCATGAGGAAGCCGAGCGCCTGGAGCACGCC
>JBGOUV010000499.1:0-4192 GCA_041477815.1 Terriglobia bacterium
AGGTGCTGCACCCGCGAACGCTGGCTCCGCTGGTCGAGAAGCGGATACCGGTGTGGAGCAAGAACAGCTTCGCGCCGGAGAAGCCGGGCACCCGCATCGTGCCGGAGATCTCCGACTGCTCCGGCGTCCGGGCCATTACGTCGCTGGCGAAGGTAGCTCTGATTACTATTGAGGCGGCCAACGCCTCCATGCAAGGAGCGCAACTCATGGCGCGGGCGCTCGACGCCCTGGCCCGCGTGAACGTCGAGGTGCTGATGCTCTCGCGGTCCAGCTACCGGCAGAACTTCTGTGTGCTGGTCCATTCCGAGGAGCTGGAGCTGGCCATGGAGAGCCTGGAGTCGGCGCTGGCGCTGGAGCTGACGCACGGATACGTGCATCCCATCGCGGTGAACCAGAGCGTGGGTCTGCTGGCGGTGGTGGGCGAGGGGATGCGCGGGACGCCGGGACTGGCCGGCCGGATCTTCAACGCCATCTCGCGGGAACAAGTCAATATCATCGCCGTGGCCCAGGGGTCGAGCGAGCTGACGATCGCCATCGTGGTGAAGCGCGACGGACTGGAGAAGGCCGTGCGGGCCGTCCATGCCGAATATAGACTGGGGGAGCGAACAGGATGTGGAAAGGTACAGTAGTATCCATACATTTGGCGCCGCAGCGGGCGGCGAGAGCGGCGGAGGTGAAGGAGGTCCGGGCGGTGCCGGATCAGGGTTTGGAAGGCGACCGGCATTTCGGCAACACGGCGCCGGACCGCCAGCTTACGCTCATCGAGAGCGAGTCGCTGGAGGCGTTGGAGCGCGATTACAAGCTGGCGCTGGCGCCGGGCGAGGCGCGCCGGCAGATCGTGACCCGCGGGGCGCCGCTCGATCATCTGGTGGGGAAAGAGTTTAGAGTCGGCGAAGTGCGGGCGCGGGGGATCCGGTTGTGCGAGCCCTGCGAGCACCTGGCGGGCCTGACCCACCCGACCGCGCTCAAAGGATTGGTGCACCGGGGCGGGTTGCGGGCCCAGATCCTCACCGAGGGCGTTATCCGCGCGGGAGATGCGATAGCCCCCGGCGAATCGCAACCGTGACTGCGTAGGTACTGACGGCCGCGGTTCGGTTCGATTTACGATACCGCTGCCTGGGGCAGGAAACTCGCCGCAAACGCCCACTCGTTGCATTGCGCGATGTCGGCGCGGGTCAGGATGCCCGCCTTCCGCAACAACTCCTGCTCTTTGTAAACGTTGGTCCGGTACATCTCGGGACCGTCCGTGTTGATGGTGAAGCGCACGCCGTGGCGCAGGAAGGCGCGGATGATCCGGGCCATCTGACGCAGGTCCCGCAGGACGCCGTTTTTCAAGTTGGAGGTGGGACAAATCTCCAGGGTGACGCCCTGCCGCGCCGCTTCTGCGGCGAGTTTGCCGTCGCGGGCCAGGGCCAAACCGTGGCCGATGCGCTGCGGGCGGATCTGGTGGATCACGTAGCGCAACTCTTCCAGATTTCCGGTTTCGCCGGCGTGGATCGTTACCCCCAGTCCCGCCGCGCGGGCCTTGTCGAAGAGCGGCGCGATGCGGCGCATGGAGAACTGCGCGCGGTCCGGTCCGGCCAGGTCCACGCCCACCACGCCGAACGAGCGATAGCGAACGGCCTTCTCCACGATGATGCCGTTTTCGCGCGGCGAGAGCCGGCGGTCCATCATCAGGATCAGTCCGGCACGCACCTGGGGGTACTCCAGCACCGCCCGGTGCAGACCGCCGGCCGCGGCCAGAATGATGTGGTCGAGGTCGCGCTCGCCCCGGCGGTTGCGGAACATGGGGTTGAAGCGCAGCTCCTGGAGCGTCAGGTTGCACTTGCGGTAGCCGCCGCCGATGACGCTGGCCACCGACTCGGACATCGCGTCCGGCGAAGATTGTATCAGCTCGGTCCAGCGGTAGACCCGGTCGTGCATCTCGTCCAGGTTGCGGTTGCGGGCGGCGGGGGCCATGGTAACCATGGCCTCGAAGTCCCAGTAGTCCTTGGTGGGGAGACGGATCCCCTGGCGGTGCGCGATCGACCACAGGATGGGAGGATCCACAGCGCCGCCGAGATGCGTGTGGAGCTCGGCTCGGGGCGTGTCGGTGGGTCTAGGCACCTGCGCTCCGTTACGCGCCGGCCTTCCGAGCCCCGCCCAACACCTCTCGCAGCCGCCGTCCTATGATGAGGTCCTCTCCGGGCTGGAGGGTCATCGAGATGATGCGCAATTGGTTGGGCCGCGTCGGAGACTTGGGCTCGCCTTCCTGCACGGCCGGCACCAGGCTTGGATTGTCCGACGTCAACACCTCAATGCGCGGCTCGCCGTCCCGCAGCTTTCTGGCGCAATCGGCGACGGTCAGGCCGAACGCCGCCTCGTCCCACGTCACCGTCAAGGTCGGATAGCGGTTCCCGCCCTTGGGAATCTGGATCTCTGTGCTCACTCCCCGCACCGTCTCCACGAGCTTCGCAATCCGCTTCACCCGTTCGTTCCACTCGCGGTCGAGCGGGCCGAGGTCCCGCTTCTTCCAGGCTTCGACGGCGGCCAGGCAACCCATCGCCTCTTCCTTGCCCACCTTCATGGCGCGGCACACGGCGCCCTCCCAAGGGCTGTAGTTGGCCAGCGCCGCCTGAATCAGGTCCTTGCGGCCCAGCAGCAGGCCCGAGCACTGCGGCCCCAGCAGTCCTTTGCCGCCGCTGAAGCAATACAGATCGACGCCCATCTTGGCGTAGAGCGAGAGGTTCTCAATAGGGGGTATGCCGGCCGCCTGGTCGACCAGCAGCGGCACGCCCGCCTTCTTAGTAATGACCAGGGCCTTCTCCACGCGCTCGCCGCTGGAGCTGGTGTAGACCATGGCCGTCTGGCCGTTGAGGGCCGCCTGCAGTTCCTCGTGGCCCCGAACCACCACCAGCTTCCCGCCGGCGAGCCGGATGGCGTTGTCGAACGCGCTTCGTCCACCGAACATGATCACTTCGTGTTTGAGCCCGGTGGTATCGGGCAACTGCCACACCTTGGCCGGATCGCTGCCGGCGATACAGGCCGCCGTGGCGGCGGCCATGGCTCCGGCCGCGCCGGACGTCACCATGCCGAATTCGGCGCCGGATAATTCGGCGAGTCTCTTCCCCACCGCCTGCTGCAGCTCGAACATGTCGACGAAGTGCAGCGCCGCCTCCTGCTTGGCCGCCCGCACTTCGGGCAGCTCGAGCGAGCCGCTGAGATACGTCCAGGTGCCCCGGGCGTTTATGAGCGGACGCAGACCGATCCGCGTGTAGATGTTGTCCTTGGCCGCCTTGGCGAACAATTCCCGCCCGTAGACGTGGGCCAATAAAGGAAGCGCTCCGAGCCACTTGACAAAGCTGCGACGGTACATGGTGTCCTCCTGTGCGGCCACCATTGTACCGCCGCCCGTCCGCTCTAGCGCCAGCAACCGGGCTGGAAGGAGTACCGGCCGTGCCGCTGCTCCCACCGGCCGGGCGACCAGCGGGCGTTGGGGCGCGGCGGCCGAGCCCAGTAGCCCGGCGTCCAGACGTAGCCAGCGCCACGCCCGGCCCAGTATCCATTCACCCAAACGAATCCCGCACCGGGCGCCACGCCGTACACTTCCACGCGTGGCCGAGGCGGCGGCACACGCACATACGCGCCGCCATAACCAGCGCGCGCGGCGCAGGCCGTTGTCGCACCCAGTGTCAATACCGAAGCCAGCAGCAGAGTCCGTTTCCACATGGTCCACCTCCTCCTCTGTCACGTGAAACGAACCGCCGCCCGGCCCCGTTGCCATTTTAATGTGGCGTTAATGAGGCCGGCCTGGGCGGCGTTATAATCTAGAAGCTTGACCACCGGCGCCACTACCGGGCTGCTCGCCCTGTCTACGGGAGCAGTGCTGCTGGGCCTGGTGTGGGGCCGCGGGGAAAGCAAGCCCTCCCCGCTGCGTATCGCGCTGCATCCGGCGGAGCTCCTGGCCGACGGCCATGACCAGGCGGAACTGACGATCGAAGCCTCGACCGGGCCTCCGCGCATTTCCTTTCCGGAAAACCCCCACAGTGCCGTGGTGCGGGAAGTGCGCGAAACCGGCCAGGGATGGCAGGCCCAGATCCGGGCGGGCGTCCTGCCCGGACGCGTGGAGTTGCGCGTCGAAGCCCCCGGTTTTCTCCCGGCGGTCGCGATGCTGACCCTGCATCCGGAAACCGGCGATCGCGCCGGCGACGGC
>JBGOUV010000151.1:0-14981 GCA_041477815.1 Terriglobia bacterium
CCCCGCTCACCTGGTTGTGGGTCGCGGCCCCGCCCAGCTCTTCCTTCGTTACCTCTTCGTGGGTGACCGTCTTGATCACGTCCGGTCCGGTGACGAACATGTAGCTGGTCCCCTCCACCATCACCACGAAATCGGTGATGGCCGGCGAGTACACGGCGCCTCCCGCGCAGGGACCCATGATGGCCGAGATCTGCGGCACCACCCCGCTGGCCAGCGTGTTGCGCAGGAAGATATCGGCATAGCCGGCCAGCGATTCCACGCCTTCCTGAATCCGCGCGCCACCGGAATCGTTCAGTCCGATGATCGGCGCTCCATTCTTCAGGGCCAGGTCCATCACCTTGCAGACCTTCTGGGCATTGGCGCCGGAAAGCGATCCCCCGAACACCGTGAAATCATGGGCGAACACGTATACCAGCCGGTCGTCGATCCGTCCATATCCGGTCACGAAGCCGTCGCCCGGAATCGCCTGCTGCTCCATCCCGAAGTCGTGGCAGCGGTGGGTTACCAGGCGGTCCAGTTCCTCGAAGCTCCCGGGATCGAGCAGCAGTTCCACCCGCTCCCGCGCCGAGAGCTTGCCCTCCCGATGCTGGCGCTCCCGCCGCTCCGGCCCCCCGCCGTTCAGGGCCTGCCTGGTACGCCTATCCAGCTCCTGCGCCTTCTCTTCGCGATTCATGGGTACATTTTGCCACCCCGCCTAGGGGATTCGCCGACTAAAACTCCCTGCCCCTTGCGACTACACTACCTCCGGAGGTTGTGTGGACCGCCTTACGCAAGAACTGCTCGAGACCAGGCTTCGCCAGACCCGCCAAGACCTGGAACGCCAGCTTGCCCCGCTGCCGGAACCAACCGAACTTCCCGCCGATCCGCTGGAGAAGCTGTGGAGACGCGCCCTCCGTTCCCAGGTGCGCGAGATCGAAGCCGCCCTCGAGCGGCTTCCCAGCCGGCGCTATGGCGCCTGTGAGCGCTGTGGCGAGCCCATCGCTCCGCAGAGGTTATATGTCGTCCCCTGGGCGCGCCAGTGCTTCCCCTGTCAGACCGCCCAGCCGCAAGAAAGCGCCAACCTGCTGCGCTGCGGCGCGGTTCCGTCGTGTTGGTATTGATAGAAAGCTAGAAGTCCTGCTTACTTCTTCCGCTGTTTCTGCTGGCCGACGCGCACCTTAAACAGCGACTGCTTGGACTCGGCGAAAGCCTTGTGATCGTGCCGATGGACGGAGTCCCGAATGTAGGCCTCTATGTCGGCGCCCTTGGGCACCACCGCCATCAAAGTAAAGTAATCCTTGCACTCCGGACAGTAAGGACGGAACTTCTTGACATTGGCGTGCGGCATGCTGACCGATTTCCTCCGCGTCTAAGACTTATCATTGTAGCGCAAAACCATCGCACTTGTCCCGCCGCCGCCGCGAGATCCGCTTAAAGTCTTGCTTTCAATGACTTAGCGGCCCTGATGGCCTCCTGCGCCACCTCCGGGTTGGGGTCGTGACTCAGGTCTTCCAGATAGGTAAGGCTCCCCGCGTTCCCGCTGCTGGCCACCACCTGCGCGAGATTCTTCTTCTGGTCGTTGCTGCCGTTCTTCAGCGGCTCGTAGAGCTGTTGGAGCACTTCGGGTTTCCGGGCCAGCTCCGCCAGGAAGGGTCGCGCCTCGCCGCGGTGGAAAGTCGAATTCAGCGCATCCAGCAGGTGCGGCAAGAAGCTTAGCTCGCCCAGGTGCACCATGGCAAACGCCAGGGAAAGCCGCGGCGACTCGCTGCGCTCGGCGTCAAACGCGGCCTTGACCCGGTCCCGATCCGCCGCCTCCCCAATCCTTCCGATCCCTTCGGCCGCCGCCGCCCGCAGATACTTATCTTTGTCCTCCAGATATTGCAGGAACAACGGCTTGGTCGACGGATCCGGCATTTTCGCCAGCGCCACCAGCGCCGCCCGCCGCGGGTTCGCTTTCTTCGTGGTCTTCAGCACGTCCTGCAGGGCCGGCAGCGACTCCCGATTCTGCAACTGCCCCATGGTGTCGATCGCCGCCACCTGCACCGGCTCGTGCAGATCGCGCAGCAGGAAGCTGATCTGCGGCCCCGCCGACTTGTCACCGATCTTCTCCAGCGCCCGCAGCGAGTCCAGAATCACGCCGCTGTCCTTGGACTTGAGGGCCTCCACCAGTTGCGGCACCGCCCCGCGCGCCCGCAGAATCCCCGCCGCCCGCGCCGCCAGCGCACGCGACTCCATGCTGGTCCCGCCGCTGGCCACGCGCCCCACCGCCTCCACTACTTCCGGCGCCACTTGCACGTACGGATCTATCACCAGCGTGTTGACCTCGGTGACCCGTCCCTTCAATCCCGTGCCGAACCTTTTCAACGCCGCCGTCCAGCCCGTCTGCACGTACCCGGGATAGTAGAAGTTCACCAGGCCATCTACCGCCAGTATCTGGATGGATGGCTCCGCGTCCCGCGTGGCCTCCCTCAGCGGACCCAGACTCTGCTGGGTCCCAATAGCCACGATCGCCGCCACCGCCTCCGCCCGCACGTTCCGATCCGGATCCTTCAGCACTCCCCGCAGCGCCTCGATCGAGCCCGCATCCTTCCCCTTCCCCAACTCCTCCGCCGCCTTCGCCCGCCGCTTGGGATCCTCGCTCTTGAGGTCCTCCACCTGCGCCCAGGCCAAGCCCACCGACAATCCGAAAGCCATTATCCACAGTCTCTTCATACGAACTCCACCCTCACCCGGCGAGGGATGAGCCCCGCCTGGTGTCCCAAGTCCAGCAGCTTCTGCGCCGCTTCCCGCACGTCCGGACCCGCGTCCAGAGTGTGGTCGTTGACGTACATGCCCACGAATTTCTCGGTGAGTCCCGCATCCAGGCCCCGCGCGAACTGCATCGCGTAGGCCAACGACTCCTCCCGGTTGGTCAGGGCATATTCGATGCTTTTCCGCAACATGACACCGCATTCCCTCGCGATTTCCGGTTCCAAAGACCGCCGGATCGCGTTCGCCCCCAGCGGCAAGGGCAGCCCGTAGGTCTGTTTCCACCACCGCCCCAGGTCCACCACCCGATGGACCCCGCGCCGGTCAAAGTTAAGCTGTCCCTCGTGAATGATCAGTCCGGCCTGGGCCGACTCGTTCTCCACGGCCTCAAAAATCCGGTCGAACGGCACGAACAGGGGCTGGAAATCGGGCAAAAGCAACCGCAGCGCCAGGTACGCCGTGGTCCGGGCCCCCGGTACGGCGATGGTCTTCCCCTTCAATTCCTCGATCCCGCAGGGCCGGGGGGCTATGACCAGCGGCCCGTAGCCGTCCCCCACGCTCGACCCCGAGGACGTCAGGACGTAGTGCTCCGCCACGTAGGGGTAGGCGTGGTAGGAAATGGCCGTCATGTCGTACCGGCCCACTTCCGCCGCCTGGTTCAGGGACTCTATATCCTGCAGGACATGGTCGAAGCTAACCACAGCCGACCGCAGCTTCTGGGTCGCCAGCGCGTAAAACATGTAGGCGTCGTCGGAGTCGGGGCTATGCGCCACGACGATCTTGCGGGGGGCGGGACGATCCATAAAGAGGGCCGGAACTTTCGCGGAATCTTCAAGTTAGCACAACCCGACCCCCGCCGCAACGTGGTACGCTCTCCCTATGATCCTGGCGATCGTCGGCGACCTCATTTTTGCCTCCAAGATCGGACAAACCGCGAAACTCGCCGGCATTACCGTCGATTTCGCCACTGCCGAGCAGAAAGTGATGGATTTCGCCGGACAGCAACCCCGGCTTATCATTGTCGACCTTAACTTCAACGCCATCAATCCCTTATCGCTGATCGGCAAGCTGAAGCAGCACCCCCACCTGCACCACACCACGATCCTCGGTTTCCTCTCCCACGTCCAGGCCGACCTCCGGCTGGCCGCCCAAAACGCCGGTTGTGACCTGGTGTTGCCCCGTTCCGCCTTTTCTCAAAACCTGTCCGACATCCTGAAACAATATTTGTGAGAAAATTTTTGGGGCGGGGTGAAACAAATCGTCCTTTCCCGTCACTAAAGAGTCAAAAGCCGATTTAGCAGTTTTCCGGCGTGGTTTCATGTCCATGCACCGCGTCGGTCCCAGCGGGGCGTGCCTGCCATCCGGCGCGTCCCGCGTTTTTCTTTCTCTTAGGTTTCTTTCCCATTCGGGACTAGGTGGAGAGTCGTATGGCTTTTTGTGCGCCAGAAGACGACACTCCACTCAGGGGCTATGCCCTGAAATCTGTTCTAGTTGGGAGTCTCCGGTGGCGACAGAACTCTCTTTCAACGGTCTGGTTGGGGTAATGGAAGCAATGCTGGAGGCCGCCAAGCGCTTCCAGGATTTCGAAGGGCGGTACTTGGCCAACGAAGCCGCCTTCCAGCAGATGCAGCAGCAGTTTCGGCAGATGTACGACAACGCCGCCCAACTGCAATCGCTGGCCGAAGAACGGCTGGCCTCGCTGAGCAATCTGAATGTCGAGCTGAAGGCTCGCCATGCGCAGGGGGAGCAGCTCTTAACCGAGGTCAAAACCCTTTTGGAGGCAGCCAAGGCTTGCCAGGCCCGGGTGGAGCAGGCCTCGGGGGCCGTGGAGAAGGGCAACCAAGGCGCCGCCCAACTCGCTCAGACGTTGGGCGTAGTCCAAACCCTGGTAGACAAACTCCAAACCCGACAGGCCAATCTGGAGCAGTCCCTGCTGGCCACCGACACCCTGATCCGGGACCACGGCAAGCGTCAGGGCGGGGACGATCCCGCTACCACCCAGCGTCAGAACCAGTTGGAGAAGACCGTGACCGTGCTGGAGGCCACCCAGCAGGCTGAAAAGAGCCTTCTCTCCCAGTTCGAGAAGGCCATAAGCTCTCTAAAAGCTCGCGTGGGGGATCTGGAGAGACGCCCCGCTCCGAAGGCCGGCGGTGGCCATGAACAGCCGGCTACCGGCGTAGCCGAATTGGCGGCCAAAGTGGAAGAATTACGAGAACAGACGGCTAAGTCGCAAGAGCTTGCCGCTCAAGCGCTGGAGAAGGCGTCGGCGGCGGCCTCCGCGGCGCCCGCTCCCGCCGAAGGCGCCGCCACGCCGGAGGAATTCCAAAAGTTCCTGGCCCGCTGCGAAGAGGACTACAAGGCTGCCCTGGAGAAAGAGAACAAACTCACCGCCCAGTGGCGCAAGGCGCTCGACAGCCTGCCCGCCCGCTCCGACGGGGCCATCCAGCGCTTCCTCGAACAGAACCAGACTCGCATGGAGCAATCCATCACTGCCTGGATGCAGCAACGCGAGCAGCGCAGCGTGGAGACGGACAAGCGGGATGAGGGAATCCTGAGCAAGGTCATCGAGAAGCAGCGGGCCCTGGAAAGCGAGCTGGCTAAGTTCGGCGGCGGGGATGGCCCCGCGGCCCCGGAATGGACCCAGGCGATCGAAGCCGCCAGCGCCGCCCACACCAACGAACTACGGTTCCTCAAGACCCTGCTGTGGATTACCCTGGCGGCCGTGGGCCTTTCCTACGGCCTGGTGGCCTACGCGGTCATCCTCCGGTCGTCGTAGCCCGGTTCTGCAGCAACCGCTACCGGGAGGAAGCGGAGACTGCGGTAAACCCGCGGATCCGCCCTCTTACGGTCGCGGTTCGCTGGTGTCATACACCAGTATCGACTTCCCGATCCGGGCCCGAGGGCGGTAGGCCTGGAGCCAGCCCAGGTTGTAGGAGTCCAAGGCCATCCCGGCGATGTGGCCCTTGCTCACCGCCACCCAGCCGGCCGGCCGCTCGCCGGGTCCCAGCGGCCTGACCCCGGGGATACGCCGCCGGATGGACTCTCCCCGGCCGAAGTAGCTCAGGTAGACGGCGCCAATCTGGTTGTCACGCAGATACCGGCGCAACCGCTCCAGGTCCTGCCCCCAATCCAGGTTGCTGTCGAGGAGAAACTCCTCCTCGCGGCCTCGCACGGTTTGATTGAAGTAGGCGAGGTAGTCCGGATGAGCCGCCACCGACTCCACCGCATGCCACACGGTCAGCACCACCGCCGCCACCACCATTCGCCGGCGGTGGGTGAACAGCCCGCAGGCCAGCAGGGAGAACAGCGGGTAGATCAACAGGATATGCCGTACGCCCAGGTTCAGGTTACTCAGCATGCACACCGCCAGGACCACCAGCGCGGCCATCCCCGGATACGCCGCCCGTGGCCCCACAAGCAGACCCAGGGCCACCAAAGCCAGCAGCGGCAGGGTGCTTTTCAGTGCCAGGACCACCGGAAAGTAGTACCACCAGCCGGAAAACCGGACCTTCCCCAGCAGGTAGGCTTGGTGCCCGGCGGTGTTATGACCCGCCACGTCCAAGACTCCGCGCACAAAGGCTGGGGCGGGCCAGCGGGACTGTCCCAGCAGGCGCTCGAGCCGCTCCGGCGCCGGGAAATTCGAGGGGGGAAGCGGTCCTATCGAGAACCCGTAACCTGCCCAGACCACTCCCCCGATCACGGCGCAGAACAGACCGACTCGCCGCCACCCGGGAAAGGCCCGGGCCAGCCCGAAGAAGGCCACGGCCACCACCGGCAGCACCAACAAAGCCGAAAACTTCGTCAGTACGGCCAGGGCCAGCGATACTGCCGCGGCCAGGCAATTCCGGAGCCCCCCAGGGTCCCGCGTCCACCGCCACAAGTAGTAGGCGGCCACCAAGGCGGTGGTGGCGGCGCCGAAGTCCAGCGTGGCCAGCGAGGCGTGGGCCAGCAGGTTGGGGGAGAAGCCCGCCAGCGCCGCCGCCCCCAGCCCCGCTACGGCTCCGTGGAGCTCACGCCCCCAGCGGTACACATAGGCCAGCAGAAAAGGCAGGAACAAGAGGTTCCCCCAGCGGGCCAGGCCCAGCGTCCTCCAATAGAATTCCTCCTCGACGGCGTTCCACGACGTCGCCCGCCCCGCGGCCCGCAGCCCGGCCAGGTAGGGCAGCGCCGCCAGCACCACCCGGGCCAGCGGCGGATGCTGCGGCTCCGCCTGATAGCGCCCGGCGGCCCAGACCTCCAGGCCGCAGGCGATGTGGATCTCTTCGTCGGCTGTGTCGTTGAAGACCCGGTGCGTCTGGTACGACCGCCAGCCGAACTGGACCACTAGAAGCGCCAGAACTACCGGCGCCCAGAGCGCCGCGCGCCGTTCAGCGGAACTGTTTGGCTCGGAGGTAGTCGAGGGCATCACGGGCTATCGGGGCTGCCACCTTCCCGGTCGCAACGTAGTAGTCGAGGATCTGACGAATGGTGTACAGAGAATGCGTCGGGTAGCCGCCCGCGGACAGGATCTGGTCGCCCCCCTGCTCGCGGTCCACCACCACCAGGATGCGGGTCACCCGGAGGCCGTCCTTAGCCAGCTCCTCGATGGCCCACCGCTTCGACCGCCCGGACGCCATCACGTCATCAATGAGCGTGATCTCCCGGCCGGGCTGGTGGGTCCCCATGAACGCGCTCAACCCGGAATGACCTCCCGGGTACGCCGCCGGCCGCTTGCGCAGTTGCGCGTAAAGCAGGGGCTGCGCGGTCCCCAGCCCGGCCAGGGCCGCCGCCAGAGCCAGCGGGGTGGCCGTGTCCGGGATCCCAATAACCTGCTGCGGCGCCGCCCCCGCGCCTACAATCTCCGCGATCTTCCGATGCAACGCCTGTCCCAACCCTCGCAATAGCGCCACATCTTCGTAGAGGCGATGCCGCAGGTCGATGAAGACCGGCGTCGCCAGCCCGTACTCCTCCCGCACCTGACTGCCCAACAGGATCAACCCCGCCCGCCAGATCGCCTCCAGCAACTCGTCCGTCAAGCCCCTGACTCCCTAGCCCTGCACCTGCCTGGTCATCCCGGCCCAATACGGCTCGCGCAAGGCGCGTTTGAAGATCTTGCCGGTCGATCCCTTGGGCAGAGTTTCCAGAAACTCGAACGACTTGGGCACCTTGAACCCCGCCAGGCGCTGCCGCACGTAGTCCCGCAACTCGTCTGCGGTGACCTGGGCCCCGGGCTTGGTGCTGCAGAACGCCTTGGGAACCTCGCCCCAGCGCTCATCCGGCACCCCCACCACCGCCGCCTCGTACACCGCCGGATGCGACACCAGCACCTTCTCGATCTCGATCGACGAAATGTTCTCGCCGCCCGAGATGATGATGTCCTTCTTGCGGTCGACGATCAGGAAGTAGCGGTCTTGGTCCCACACGGCCATATCGCCCGTCCGGAGCCACCCGTCCATCATGACGTCGCGCGTGGCCTGGGGCTCGTTCCAGTAGCCGTCCATGACCATATCGCCCCGGGCCACGATCTCGCCGATGGCGCTGCCATCCTGCGGCACGTCGTGCCCGTGATCGTCCACCACCCGCACCTCCGCCCCGGGGATGGCATACCCGGTGGAAGCCTGCCGCTCGATCCGCTCCTCCTCCGATATCCCTTCCAAGGTACTCTTCACGCGCGCCGCGCAGAGGACCGGGCAAGTCTCCGTCAGCCCGTAGCCCACGTACGCCGGACACCCCAGCGCCTGCTCCACCGCTTCGACCAGCGCCCGGGAGCTGGCCGCGCCGCCCAGGAACACGTTTTCCAGACTGGACAGATCGTACTTCTCGATCCCCGGCGTATTTACCAGCGCGGTGGCCATGGTGGGGACCATGGAGAACGCCGTCACCCGCTCCTTCTGGATCGTCTCCAGCACCCACGCCGGATCGAATCGCTTGGCCATCACGTGCCGGCCGCCGGTAAAGGTGACGGTGTGGGCCCGTCCCCATCCATTGGCGTGGAAGAGCGGGATGGTGTGCATTTCCACGGCCTGGTCGCCGACGCCGAGCGAAATGATCACGTAGAGAGCATGCAGGTACAGGGTCCGGTGGCTCAGCATGACGCCTTTGGGCCGGCCGGTGGACCCGCTGGTGTAAAACAGCTCGGCCACGGCGTTCTCATCGAAGCGGGTCCAGTCGGCGGGGGCCGGCTCCGCAGCGGCCAGCAACTCGTCATAGCACGGCCCGGCCGGGCAGGGCTCCAGCGGCGCCCACCATTCGACGCCTTTCACGGTCTGCCGCAACTGCTCCACCAGCGGCAGAAACTCCGGCGCAAAGAACACCGCCCGGGTTCCCGAGTGGTCCAGAATCACGCGCTGCTCCTCCGGCGCCAGCCGCACGTTCAAGGGCAGCAGAATGGCTCCCGCCTGCGGTACCCCGTAGTACGCCTCAATCAGCCGGTGACAGTTGAAGCTCAGAAACGCTACCCGGTCGCCCGGCTGGATGCCCTTCGCCCGCAGCGCCCCGGTCAGCCGGTGCACCCGCTCGGCAAACTCCAGATAGGTGAGCCGCCGGTCGCCGCAAACCACACCAATCTTGCGCCCGTATTCGGAGGCCGCGCGATGCAGGAACCGCAAAGGAGTCAAGGGCAGCAACATGAGGGTGATTGTACAACAGGACAGGCTCCGGACTGAACAGTCGTAGGCCGGCAGTTCCCGCGCGTGATAAGGCAATTTCCCCGATCCCCTAGGGAAGAATTGGCTTATCGATACCCTCACCGTACTGGTAATCTAGAAGCAGGCAAGCAGGCCGGCTTGCAGAATTGTAATGCGCCCCTCCCTCGCAGGCTTCCTCTTGGCATGCAGCGCCACGCTCTCGGCCGCTACGCTCCCCAGCGGATTTTCCGAATCGCTGGTCGCCTCCGGACTCCCTTCTCCGACGGCGATGGCCTTCTCCCCCGACGGCCGGCTGTTCGTGTGCCAGCAGACCGGCAGCCTGCGGGTGATTAAGAACGGTTCCCTGTTGGCGACGCCCTTTGTGACTCTTACCGTCGACTCCGCGGGCGAGCGCGGACTGCTAGGCGTAACCTTCCATCCGGACTTCGTTTCCAATCCCTATGTCTATGTGTACTACACTGTAACCTCCTCGCCCCGCCACAACCGCGTCAGCCGTTTCTTCGCCAGCGGGGACGTGGCCCTGGCCGGCAGCGAGACGGTCATTCTGGAGCTCAACGACCTGTCGGGCGCCACCAACCACAACGGCGGCGCCCTCCACTTCGGCGCCGACGGCAAGCTCTACATCGCCGCCGGCGAGAACGCCGACTCGGCCAACTCCCAGACCCTGGCCAACCTGCTGGGCAAGATCCTCCGGCTCAACCCGGACGGCACCATCCCGCTCGATAACCCGTTCTACAACACCGCCTCCGGCGGGAACCGCGCCATCTGGGCCCTCGGCCTCCGCAACCCCTTCACCTTCGATTTCCAACCCGGCGCCGGGCGGATGTTCATCAACGACGTCGGCCAGAGTTCCTGGGAGGAGATCAACGACGGCGTCGCCGGCTCCAACTACGGCTGGCCGGCGACCGAGGGCTACACCTCCACCCCCGGCTATCGCAGCCCCCTCCACGCCTACGGCCACGACTCCGGCTGCGCCATCACCGGCGGCACGTTCTACAACCCCACCACCCCGCAGTTTCCCTCCGCGTACACCGGCAAGTACTTTTTCTCCGACTTCTGCAGCGGCTGGATCCGCCAATACGACCCCGCTTCCAACACGGCCACCGGGTTCGCCACCGGCATCTCCAGTCCCGTCGACCTCAAGGTCGGCCCCGATGGTAATTTATACTACCTGGCCCGCGGCGCCGGAGCCGTTTACCGCATTTTCTCCGCCAGCCAGGCGCCTCGAATCACTACCCATCCCGCCAGCCAGACCGTTCCCGTCGGCCAGCCCGCCACCTTCAGCGTTACCGCTTCGGGATCCTCACCGCTCAGCTATCAGTGGCAGCGCAACGGCTCCGACCTCCCCGGCGCCACCGCCGCCAGCTACACCCTGGCCTCCCCCACCCTGGTCGACAGCGGCGCCCAGTTCCGCTGCGCGGTCACCAATCCCTATGGCAGCGCCACCAGCAACAGCGCCACCTTGACCGTCACCACCAACACCCCGCCCACCGCCACCATCGTGACCCCCGCCGCCGGCACGCTGTACACTGCCGGCCAGCCTGTCGCCTACTCCGGCACAGGCGTCGATGCACAGGACGGGAACCTCGGCGCCGCCGCCTTTACCTGGCTCGTCGACTTCCACCACGACACCCACACGCATCCCGCCGTGCAGCCCTACAGCGGCCCTACCGGCGGCTCCTTCACCCCGCCCACCGTCGGCGAAACGTCCGCCAACGTCTGGTACCGTATCCACCTGACGGTCCGGGATGCGGGCGGCCTCACCGCTTCCACGTACCGCGACGTGCTCCCCCGCAAGGCCACCATTCGCCTCGCCTCCAGCCCCACCGGCCTGCGGCTTACCCTGGAGGGTCAGCCCGTGACCGCGCCCTATGCGGTCCAGAGCCTGACCGGCATGATCCGCACCCTGGGCGCCGTCTCACCCCAGACCCTGAACGGCGTCACCTACGAGTTCGTCTCCTGGTCCGACCGCGGCGCGGCCACCCACAACATCTTTAGTCCCGCTTCCGATACTATCTATGCCGCCGCCTTCCGCGCCCTCACCACCGGTCTGGCCGCTACCTACTTCAACAACAAGGACCTGACCGGAACCTCCGTTAGCCGCATCGATTCCACGGTCAACTTCAGTTTCGGAATCGCCGCTCCCGCCCCCGGCATCGGTCCCGACACTTACAGCGTCCGCTGGACCGGCTTTATCCAGCCCTACTCCGGCCAGACCTACACCTTCTACACCCAAAGCAACGACGGCGTCCGCCTGTGGGTGGACGGCCGGCTGCTCATCAACAACTGGACCGACCATAGCTTCACCGAGAACAGCGGCCAGGTTACGCTGGAAGCGAGCCGCAGGTACTCGATCCGGCTCGAGTACTACAACAACACCGGCAACGGAACCATCAAACTGCTTTGGAGCAGCCCGGCCTTTCCCAAACAGATCATCTCCACCAGCCGGCTCGCGCCGCAGTAGAAGAAGCTGTTAGCCGTTAGCTATTAGCCGTTAGCAACCTGGATCGGCGCCCCGGTGCGACCCTGGTGGTTGCTAAGACCCCGCCAAGCCCAACTCCGCGGCTCGCGCGCGCATTGCTGCGATGCAGAAGAGGATATGCTCCTCGAGGTCCACGCCCAGTTCCGCCGCGCCGTTCACAATATCCTCCCGGCTGACCGACCGGGCGAACCCCTTGTCTTTCATTTTCTTCCGCACCGACGGCGTCTCCACTTCGGCCAGACTCTTGCCCGGCTTCACCAAGGCCACGGCCGTGAGGAACCCCGCCAGCTCGTCGCAGGCGAACAGGGTCTTCTCCAACCGCGACACGCGCGGCACACCGCTGTAATTCGCATGCGACAGGATCGCCCGCCGGATCTCCTCGCTGACCCCCAGGCCGGCTAGTATCTCGGAACCCTTCAGGGGGTGGTCCGGAGCCTGGGGATGGATCTCGTAATCGAAGTCGTGGAGCAGCGCGGTCACCGTCCAGAGCTCTTCGTCCTCTCCGAACCTTCGCGCGTACGCCGCTACACAAGCCTCCACGGCCAGAGCGTGCTTCCGCAGACTCTCCGATTTCGTATATTCGTGCAGGATCTCCAGGGCGCGTGGGCGGGTCATGATCCCCCTATTCTATTCAATCTTCTTATTCTTCCACTAATCTACTACTCCTTCGGCCCCAGGGTAATACCTTAATAAAACTAATGAGAAGTATAGTACTAACTATAGTATTTTCATGGGCTTAGGGCTGGCGACTGAAATCTTAAGTGATTGAAAAAAAACTACTTGCTCGTGTCTCTCGTCTATGATATCCTGGTGTTGGTTTTAGAAGTTCTAGAAGATTTCTGCAAACTATTAGGATGCAATGACGGTTACCGTTCTCATAATCGGCATCTCACTGGTGTTGTTCGTGTATTGGTTCCGGTCCACGGTGATCATCATCCTGCGGAGCCAGACGGCGCTCGAGTACGCGCAAAAGGTGGCGGTGGCCAACCAACTCAGCTTCGTGGATGTCCGGCAGCAGCTTCACGGGCGAACACCAACGGCAGAGTTGCCGGGCTTGTGTCGCGCCTTGCAACGCGATTATCGCGTTCTGAAGTACCTGCTGGGCCACGCTGCCACGGTCCCGGCCGGCAGCTATACGGCCGAACAGCGGCTCCTGATGCTGAACTTCCGGATGATGAGTGTATGGTTCTCCGCCGTTTGCCGTTTCCGTCCGGAGCATGCCAAGCACGCGCTGCTGGAGATGTCCGGGACCCTGGAGTACTTCGCCAACGTCATGGGCCGCCGGTTTGCCACTCTGGCAACCGAAACCAGCCCCAGCTAGGGCTTGCCCGCACTCGTCCCCATTCGGTAATCTTAGACTGTAACCCGTGCCCCGCTGATCGCGTCGGCTAGTTACAGGAGTGGACCATGAAAACGTCGTGGATTGTGGTGTGCGCCGCCCTGGGCGGGGCCGCATGGGCCCAGCAAGCCCCGCAAGTCGCGCCGGCCGCCAAAGTATCTTTGCCAACGGTGCCGGTGGAGGAGATCATCCAGAAGTTTGCCGCCAAAGAGGCCCAATTCGCCCGCGCCCGCGAAAACTACACCTACACCCAGACTGTCCGGGTCCAGGAGATCGACGAAGACGGCGCGGCCCGCGGCAAGTACGAGATGGTCTCCGACATCATCTTCAGCCCGTCGGGCAAGCGCCTGGAGCGCGTGACCCGCGCGCCGATGGCCACGCTGCGACGCATTTCGCTGGACCCGGGGGACGAGCAGGATCTGCGGAACATCCAGCCGTTCGTCCTGACCACGGCGGACATCCCTAAGTACCGGGTCTCCTACATCGGCCCGCAGAAGGTGGATGAGCTCGATACCTACGTCTTTGCCGTCAAGCCCAAGGCCCTGGAGTCGGGTCAGCGCTACTTTGAAGGGCAAGTCTGGGTGGACCAGCAGGACCTCCAGATCGTCAAGAGCTACGGCAAGGGCGTGGGCGTCCAGAAGAAGGGCAGCGATCACCAGTACCCGCGCTTTGAGACCTACCGCGACCAGATCGACGGCAAGTTCTGGTTCCCGGTCCTCACCCGCGCCGACGACGTCCTCCACTTCCAGAACGGCGACCAGCGGGTGCGCATGACCGTCAAGTACGAGAACTACAAACAGTTCCGCGCTCTCAGCGACATCCAGTACGAGGGTGTGGTGGGCGAGAAGAAAGAGCCGGAGAAGAAAGAACCGAAGAAGTAGATGCGCGGCGGGTTCCGGGTTTACGACACCCACACCCACCTGGGCACGGCCCGCCACAGCGGCCGGACCTGCTCCGCCGGCCAGATGCTCCAGGCCATGGACCAGCAGGGCGTGGACCGCTCGATGTTAATCCCCTTCCCGGTAGTCGCAGACTACCGCGCCGCCCACGATGAGATCGCCCGCGCAGTGGGCGGCCACCCGGACCGCTTCGCCGGCGCCGCCTGTCTCGACCCCTTTCTGCCGGAGTCCGAGTTCCGCGCCGAGATCCACCGTTGCGCCGAGGACCTGGGATTCCGCGCCCTCAAGCTGCAACCCCAATACCAGGCCCTCAACCCCGTCTCCTCGCGCAGCGACTTCCTGTTCGCCACCGCCCTGGAGTACCGGCTGCCCGTGATCGCCCACACCGGCGCCGGCGTCCCTTTCGCCCTGCCCTCCCTCTTCATCGCCCCGGCCCGCCGCTTCCCCGCTCTGCCCATCATCCTCGGCCACGCCGGCGGCAGTGTCTATTACCTCGAAACCATCGTCGCCGCGTCGGTCTGTCCCAATATCTACATCGAGCTTTCCTCGCTGATGCCGCACCACATCCTGGAGATACTGGCGCACGTGGACAGCGCGCGGCTCCTGGCCGGGTCCGATCTGCCGGAGAGCCTGGAGGCTGAGTTTTCCAAGATCCTGAGCCTGGACATCGACCGGCCGTCGAAGAGCAACATTCTCTGGGACACGGCCTGGCGGGTCTTCGAAACGCGACCGTAAGGGGCCTCCGGCGACGTCTGTGAAGAACCCTTCCTTTTCATTTTTTTTCTCGGAGTTACTATAAGGGAGTCCTACAGGACCGTACGGCCAGTCGAGGGATGAAAATGGGAGACGCCGGCAGGCCGGGCCAGGGGGGCCGCCCCATAGTTACAGGGGAGATGGTTCGGACACAC
>JBGOUV010000201.1:0-12156 GCA_041477815.1 Terriglobia bacterium
ATTCCTGGTGCGGGTGCTTGCGCCCACCCTGGGGCGGAACGTTGGCAATCGTGCCTTCGAGAATCTTTAGGAGTGCCTGCTGCACGCCTTCCCCGGAAACGTCACGGGTGATGGAGGGGTTCTCGTCCTTGCGGCCGATCTTGTCGATTTCGTCGATATAAATGATGCCCTGCTGGGCCCGCTGCACGTCGCCGTCGGAGGCCTGGAGGAGCTTGAGGATGATGTTCTCGACATCCTCGCCGACGTAGCCGGCCTCGGTGAGGGTGGTGGCGTCGACGATGGCGAAGGGCACGTCCAGGATCTTGGCCAGGGTCTGGGCCAGGAGCGTCTTGCCGGTGCCGGTGGGGCCGATGAGGAGGATGTTGCTTTTGGCCAGCTCGACGTCCTGAGTCCCCCGCGGCTGCTTGTTCATGAAGATGCGCTTGTAGTGGTTGTAAACGGCTACGGCCAGTCTCTTCTTGGGGCCTTCCTGGCCAATGACGTACTGGTCGAGCATCTCCTTGATTTCCTGGGGCCGGTGCAGGCGCTGGGTGTTGGCGGGCGCGCGCTCGGCGCGGTCGTCCTCCAGGATGGAATTGCAAACGGCGACGCACTCGTCACAAATGTAGGCTTTGGGATAGTCGCTGGGCGTCGAAATCAGCTTCCCGACCACCTCTTGGCTCTTGTGACAGAAGGAACAGCGTAAGGTTTCGTCCGTTCCGTTCCTCTTCACTATGGTCCCCTCCAGCCCTTCCCGCTCCCTGGGGCTAGTTCCATTATCCGTCTATCTCGCGCAATTGGCAATAGAGACACTTCAGTGTTGGGCGATGATCTCGTCGACCAGCCCGTATTCTTTGGCCTGTTCCGCACTCAAGATGAAGTCGCGCTCTACGTCTCGTTCGATACGTTCGAGCGGCTGGCCGGTGTGGCTGGCCAGTATTTCGTTCGTAATCTTACGCATACGGAGAATCTCCCGGGCCTGGATGTCGATGTCGGTGGCCTGGCCGGAGAGGCCGCCGAGCGAGGGCTGGTGGATGAGGACACGCGAATTGGGTAAGGCAAACCGCTTGCCTTTCTTGCCGGCGGCGAGCAGGACGGCGGCCATCGAGGCGGCCTGGCCGATGCAGTAGGTCGTGATGTCGGGCCGGATAAATTGCATGGTATCATAAATGGCCATGCCGGCGGTAATGGAGCCCCCGGGGGAGTTGATGTAGAGAGCGATGTCCTTCTGGGAATCCTCCGCCTCCAGGTAAAGCAACTGGGCGGTGATGAGGTTGGCCACCATGTCGTCGATGGGGGTGCCCAGGAAGATGATGTTGTCGCGCAGGAGCCGGGAGTAGATGTCGTAGGCGCGCTCGCCCCGGTTGGTCTGCTCGACCACCATGGGGACCAAGCCGAGCTGAGGATGGGGAATCATGGCTATTCTTTTCGAGACTGCTCAAATAGAAATTGTAGCGTCTTTTCGTGGCGGATTTGAGAGGCGATGCGGTCCAGGGCTCCCTGCTCGCTCAGCTTGGCCCGAGCGACGGCCACGGGCTCGCTGATCTGGCGGGCATAGATCTGGACCTGGCGGTCCACCTCGTCCTGCGACGCGTGCAGATGCTCGGCGGAGGCGACGCGATCCAGGATCAGGGTGGCCTTCACTTCGCGGGCCGCGCGCGGGTGCTCGCGCTCGTGCACCTTTTTCCAGTCGATGCTGAGCTTGGAGGGGTCCACGCCGCTCTCGGCCAGAGACCGCATGCCGCGCTCCAGGTTGGCCCGTACCTGGCGCTCCGCCAGGACCTCGGGAACCGGGAAATCGTGCGCGTCGATGAGGGTGTCCACCAGCTTGGCCTTGGCTTCGCGCTGGGCCTGGTCGCGCTTGGCGGCCTGGATTTCGGCGCGGGCGCGGTCGCGCAGCTCCTCCAGGTCGCGGAAGTCGCCCTCGTCCTTGGCCAGCTCGTCGTTCAACTCCGGCAGCTCCTTGCTGCGCAGGCCCAGCACCTCGATCCGATAAGTGACCTCCTTGCCGGCCAGGCGGCGCTCGCCGTAGTCGTCCGGATAGGTGACCGAGGCTTCGCGGACGTCGCCGGGGCTGGCGCCGCGGAGGGCCTCCGTGAAGGCGGGAAGAGTATCGGCGCCGCCCACCTCCACCATGATCTCGTCCTGGTGGATGGGCTCGACCCCGGGCGGCGTGGCGGTAGACTCTAGCTTTACCACCGCGTTATCGCCCTCGGCCAGCGGCCGGGGATCGAGGTTCGTATAGACGGCGTGACGCTCGCGAACGCGCTCCAGCGCGGCCTCCACTTCTTCGTCGGTCGCTTCGGGCTCCTGGTAGGTGACGGGGAGGTTGCGGTACTCCTGCAGCTCGAACTCGGGCAGGACCTCGAAGGCGGCCTTAAAGGTCAGGGCCTCGCCCGGATGGAAGTGGACATCGCTGATGTCGGGAGAGCCGACGACCTTCAGTCCATCGGCCTCCGCCCTCTGGTAGAAGAAGCGGGGTACCAGGACCTCGATCACCTCCTGGCGGATTTCTCCGGCGAAGCGGGTCTTCACCATGGAGACCGGCGCCTTGCCCGGACGAAAGCCCGGGATGCGCGCCCGGTTCTTGATCTTGGTGATGACCTTCTCGGTTTCCTGCTCTACGGCGTCGGGGGGAACGGTGATTTCCAGCTCGTGTTTACAACCTTCAACCAGCGGCAATGCTGACCTCGCTCAAACTCTACCGAATACCGCAGTTACGGTGCGGTGTCAATCAGGGCCCAGGATCTTAGCGCAGACTGCAGGCGACAGGTTCGTGCCCGGGGACTCCTGGGTCAATCCAAGCGAGCGCCGTTTCGGGGCAGTGATGCGCTCGGCCTGCCCGGTTTAGCGATCGCTAAACACTGGGCGACTCTCGAGGAGGAAAGGGTTGAACTGAGTTCCCGGGACTCGACCAAACGAACCAGGTGGCGCGCTGGCCGTTCTATCCGGCGGTCGCAGAAACAAGCTGGAGCTTGTCGAGGTGTCGAAAGTCCTTGGGATTATTCGTTACCAGCGGTGCCGACAGAGCGAGTGCGGTGGCCGCGATCCACGCGTCGGCCGAACTCATCTGGTGTCCCTTGCGCCGGCTTTCGTTGCGGACCTCAGCCCAGGTCGAGCATAACAGGCTGTCGGAATGGAGCACCAAGAAGTCGTCCAAGTAGGCTTGAAGCTGGTCGCGCTTGCGCTGGCCCCAGTTGGCGTCCAGCGCGCCCTGGCGCATCTCCGCGAGCGTCATGAACGACAGAACCAACTCAGAACCGCGGATGATCTCCACGTACTGGGGCGCGAATTTGGCGTGCCACTTGAAAATGTAGCTGGCTACGTCTGTGTCAATGACCAGTCTTGCCGTTGCGGTCGGAGGAGGCGTCAATGCGGCGCTGCTCATAGATGGCCTGTACAAAGGCTTCGGATTCCTCCGGCGGTCCAGGATCGATGTGGTTCAAGAGCCGCTCCAGAGAGAACGAGCCCCTCCGGATTAGGTTGGGCGGATCTTTGACGGGCTGTTGTGGGACACGATCCATCACAATGAATATTGTAGCGCCACCGGGGCGGGTCTCGGCTGAGGGTAGTGTGGTCTTAGGTGGGAGATGGGATTTTTAGGTGGGGGGGCTACGCTCTTGGCTTCGCCCAGAAGTACCCGCCGGCTAGCGCGACCATTGAAAGAACCCAGAACGCCTTGAAGAAACGGCTCTCATCACGCATACCGACAAAAAGAACCGACCCCCCTTCTGGTACACTTCAACCTGGGCCGACAACGTAGACACCGGAGTGCTTCGACACTCACGTGTCGTTCGGCTACGATTTCCGTAATCGCGCTCGCCTTATCCTACGCTAGAAGATCCTGTAGGGTCCACACCCGATTGGTGATTCCCGCTTCCATCGCAGGCGTAACCCTGAGGTGGTCATGCGGACTGCTTGCCGTTCCCCCTCTCGACTGTGGCGGCCAGTTCCCGAAGCAGGGCGGCGCTGTCACCGCGATAAGCGCTCCCATGTTGACAGGCCAGCATCGACGGATGGAGACCCGCCAAGCGCTCTAGAGTGGCCGAGGTGCTCGTCGCGTGCGCGTAATAGTCCATCATCCCGCGCATTCCTTCGCTGGCCGTGAGCACCTCCGATTCGGTCACGGGCGGCATGTTCGCGCCCGGTTGCGTGAACAGATCCCCGCAGAGCAACGTCCTGGTGGACAGATCGAACAGAATGCCGCAATCCCAGCCGTGCGGAACGTGCGGCGTGTAGAGCCACTGCATCCGGCGGCTGCCGATGGAAAACTCCTCGCCATCCCCGAACCCGCGGGCGGGACGGACGGCAAAGTCATTTAGGGAGGTCAGTACACCGATTTCGGCGCCAAACGGCGGGTAGTGCGCTAAACATGCGTTGATTTCTATGGTGGCGGCCTAGGCCAAATCGGAAAGCAACCGAACTGGATCACGCCGCCTCCAGCAATTCTCGCACGCTCCACACGCGGTTGGTGATCCCAGCTGCCATGGCGGGCGTCATCCTCAGCGACTTGTGGACGCGGCAGAAATTGTAGAAGGCGAACCACACAGCCACGGCAGCCCAGTGGTTCGTCCACTTCTTGCTGAAGGCATTCGTAAGGCGGGTGAACCGGCGTACCGCCATACGGATGCTGAGATTGGATCGCTCCACAATCGAAGTACAGACTCGCTCGGGGTCAGGGCGGCCCATAACTGGGACTACCTCCACACTGGCGACTTCCGCAGGACTGTATCGTGCTTCCCCGTCTTGGGATGCGCGGTAGACCTTGATGAGTTGGGCGTAGTCTACGCGATCATCGAGCGTTGTAGAGATAGCAGAGCGGTACGGGCCGAAGCCGTCTGTCGTGATCTGGAAAGGCGTCGGGGCGGTCGCTTGGCGAAGCCCCTCGATGAAGATATCGGTTGTCGCCTGGTCCCGCTTGCCCACGGCGATGTTCAGCACCAACTTGCTGTGGCGCTCAATGGCCACGAAGGTATAGCAATCGCCCATGTTCGGATCATCATCCGGGCGGACACGCTTTTGCTTCTTGCCGATGAACGCCCAAACCTCATCACACTCCACGTCCCGCACTTCGATGTTGCGGACCTTCTCGGCCATGATGCGCTCACACTTCTCGCCAGCGATAACCAGAAGCTTCAGAATCGTCCCGTGGTGAACATCGGTGATGCGGCTCACGGCAGACACGGAGGCGCCGTCTAGGAGCAGTCGCAAGACCAACTCGGCTTTCTCCATCGGCAGGTACATGCCGTTCAAATGATCGGCTTGGGGCGCGGTGTAGGTCTTACCGCATAGCTTGCAGCGAAAGCGCTGGAGCTTGTTCCTATGCCTTCCAAAACGCAGGCACTCGGTCTGGCAATTCTGACATACCATTCTGCACTTGACCTTTCTTCAGGTCGAGCGCACAATGAAAGAGGTACCAACCCTTTCTCTGGCGCAAGCCTGAGGATGCGCCCCGCCAGTAGTTCAAGCTACCGGCGGGGCAAATTGTTAGTGGCGGCCCCGGAAGGATTCGGACCTTCATCGCCCCGCTTAGCAGGCAGGCGCTCTGTCCGGTTGAGCTACGGGGCCGCATCTTCCTTAACCTTAAAACGGTACTTGTTTCCGACCTTCCCTTTAGACAAGACAACTTCGCAACGATCATCAGCGACTAGCCTACGCAGGGTCACGTCCACCGAGTTTTTTGAGTCCTTTGCTGAAAACTCGAACCCACCCCGAGAGACTAGATACTCTATCTCCGATTTGGTTAGCCAGCCATCACCCTCTGCGGTGTCCTTTAAAATCCTGAGACAGGCGTTTACCAACGTC
Organism: Terriglobia bacterium; assembly: GCA_041477815.1. GTDB lineage: Bacteria > Acidobacteriota > Terriglobia > Bryobacterales > JACQDG01 > JBGOUV01. The sequence goes on from JBGOUV010000201.1 coordinate 5,785, forward strand.
GCGTTCTTAAACGGGCGGTTCTTGGCGTAGTAGGACTCGGCTGTAGCGACCTCTCGCTCATTAGGCTTGACCCCAGCGAGTTCTAGCGCACGTTGGATCGCTTCAATGTCCGCTTCTACCTCGCGCTGCTTCAACTCCAGCACCCGGAGTTGCCTAACGAGTTTACTAGTAGTCTCGTCCACTTTTCCTCTTACTCGTACAGTGTACGAGATCAACTCGTACAAGTCAAGAACTTTAAGTTGCTCTCCTATGATTTTCATGTTCACCCCCTCAACGCACCTTTAGCGCACTACCAAACGGCGTCGCTTCCGGTGCGGCTGCGAGGAGGTCATTCAGCGCGCCAAATTCGTCGCCTTCAAAGTGCGATCCGCCGATCCAGCGGAGCTTTTCGACCGGCATCACCTTCCCGATGGCTTGCAGGGTAATCGGGAACAGCTTCCGATACCCCGTGTGGAACAGCAGGGGTTCATCGTCGGCAACCAGGTAGGAATTGAACGTGAATCCCCCGGGAATCACGTCCAGCGGCGTGCAGATGCGATAGATTCCAGCGGCGACCTCGTCCACGCGGGTGCCTGTTTCTTGGTTTACGATCATTGGCGTTCTCCTTGTCGCTGGGCGGACCACGGTGCGCGGTGGTCCGCGGTGGTGTAACCGCGCCGCAGTCTCTGCGGCAGCGTTGCTAGTGGGGCGGCTCCCCGGAGCCGCAGCCGGCCCCCTGGCCGGCTTCCCGTGTCCGGTGGGAAAAGCCCTCTTCCCAGTGGCCGGGACTAGGTAAATCGCCGATTCTGCGAGGGCGAGGGCGCCCGCCCCACAGGTCTATAGCCACGCACTACACTACTGAGTGTCGGCGGAAGGCCCGTAGATCCCAGGAACTTTGCCGCCCATCGGGCGCAGGTACGTGCTGAGCTGGCCGCGGTGGTGGACCGAATGCTTTACCGTCATCGCCAGAAAGTTGACTCCGGGCGCTTGGACCAAGCCGAGCAAGTCGATGACTTTGGTCAACTGCTCGCCTGACGCGGCGCGCACCCGATTCAGGGCGGCGGGAACTTTCTCTTTGTAACGGGCGACGGCGTCGGCCGGGTTCATGATGCCGCAGGAGTCGGAATCGTCGGGCGGAGGCGTGAAGGCGCCGTTCGCGATGCAGTTCAGCAGCCACTCATCTTCCAGAGTGATGTGCCGGACGAGTCCCAGGCCGGTCTTGGCCTTCGAGTCCGGCCGGTAGTCGAGACGATTGTTGGGAACGGCCGCGATGACGCGCAGGGTCGCCTGCATTTCGTTTTCGAAATCGGCCGTGAGAAAATCAGCTACAGTCTTGGCTTCTTTGGAATCCATGGGTTGCTCCTTTTCATTGATCGCTCTGTGTTAACCTTCTCTGTTCTGTCCGCGTTTTACCCCCGGAAGTGTAACGAGCAGCCTTCCCGTTACACATAAAATATGTGTGGATGGCCATGGAACTGACCGACGCTGAGCTGGTGCGGCAAATCGGCTCCGGAACCGACCGCGAGGCCGAGGCCGAGCTGTTCCGCCGCATGGCGCCGCGCATTCGGCTTTATGGCTTGCGTCACTTGAGAGACGAACACGCCTCGGAGGACCTGGCGCAGCAAGTTCTTATCGCGACGCTCGAAGCTCTGCGGGCGGGCCGCCTGCGGGAACCGGAGAAGCTCGCCTCCTTCGTGCTGGGAACGTGCCGGATGACGGTGCTCGACCTGCGCCGCGGCGCTCAAAGAAGAGAACGCCTGCTCGAACAGTTTGGAGCGGATCTGCCGGGGCCGGTGCAGCCGTCCCTGCCCAACCTCGACCATGAACGGCTCACCCGCTGTGTGCAGAATCTGAAAGAGCGGGAACGCGCCGTCGTGGTCATGACTTTCTATGACGAGCAGACCGGCGCGGATGTCGCCAGTTTCCTGGGTGTCTCGGAGGCCAACGTGCGGGTGATTCGCCATCGGGCGATCCAGCAACTGCGCGAGTGCCTGGGGGTTGCCGCATGAGCTGCTCCCATCCCCTCGACGCGGCAGTCCTGGCCGACTATTGGCTCGCCGCGCTGGCGAAACCCGAAGAGGAAGCCGTGGAGGAACATCTGCTCGACTGCGACCGCTGCGGAGAGCGCCTCCGCGAAGTGATCGCGCTGGCCGCAGGACTCCGCAACCTGGCGCGCGCGGGCTCCCTGCGAATGGTGGTGAGCGACGTATTTCTTAAGCGTGCGGCCGAGGAGGGCTGGCGCGTGCGTCAATACGCCCCACCCCCGGGAGGCGGCGTCCAGTGCACCGTAACCGCCGAAGACGACATTCTCATCGGGCGCCTGGCCGCCAACTTTAGCGGAGCAAAACGAGTGGACCTCTGCATCTGCGATGAGCGCGGCGTCGAACAGCTTCGGTTGCCGGACATCCCCGTTCATTCCGGAGCAAGCAGCGTGGCCTTCCAGGAGTCGATCACATTCGCAAAGGCTGCGCCTACCAACAAAATGATCGCGCGCCTGGTCGCCTTCGATGAGGCCGGCGGCGAGCGTCTGCTCGGCGAATATACCTTCAACCACACGCGCTCCTTGCCCGGCCCCGGTGCCTGGTAGTCCGTCTGACATAGCCGATCTCGAACGAATGCCTGCCACCCTCGGCGGGCAATCCGCCTATGCCGAAGACGTCTGAGAGTGGGCCCCGGATTCCGTAGTCGGTCCTCGAAATCCGCTACGATGAATCCATGTTCCGGTTGGGCCTGGTTCTGCTGATCGCCTCTGCGCTAACGGCGCAAGACCTCTCGAGGGAGGCTGTGCCGCTGCTCGCCGACGTGCCTCAACCACCGGTGGCGGTACCGGCCAATGGCGAGTTCCTTTTGGTATACGAGCTGCACCTGACGAGTTGGACCTCCAAACTGATTACTTTGTCGCAGGTGGAGGTGTGGGGGGACTCGCGAAAGCTGGCTACTCTCGAAGGCGCGGAGTTGGCCAAGTCGATCATTGCGTCCGGCCCCCACAAGAGCGAGCCCGGCAAGATCAGCGACGGACTTCGCTCCGTGATTCTTTTGTGGCTCTCGCTCGATGCGGCTCCCCGTTGGATTGAACATCGTGTGCGGGTGCGGCTGGAAGGCGACCCCGAGCCACTAACGCTGACGTGCGCCAGGACGGCCGTAGAACGGAATCCCCTCCGGCTGCATCCTCCCTTGCGCGGAGAACGGTGGATGGCCCTGAACGGACCTTCCAACGAAACTCATCACCGGCGGGGTTTGTTCGCGATCGGAGGCCGTGTCAAGATCGCTCAGCGGTTAGCCATCGACTTTCTGCAAGTAGACGTGAACGGGAAGACGCACACCGGCAACCCGAAGGAGAACAAGAGCTATTTCTGTTATGGCGCCGAAGCCTTCTCGGTAGCCAGCGCCCGGGTTGCCGCCGTCAAAGACGGCATCCCCGAGAATGCGCCAGACGCCGCGGCCCGCGCCGTCCCGATGCGCCTCGCTACCGTGACTGGGAACTATGTCGTGTTGGATCTCGGTGACGGACGATATGCGCTGTACGCCCACCTCCAGCCCGGATCGATCCGGGTCAAGCCTGGAGACCGCGTGCGACGCGGCCAACTCCTGGCGCTGGTTGGAAACTCCGGCAACTCGACCGAGCCGCACCTTCACTTCCAGGTAAGTAACGGAGTCGAGCCCATGGCCGGTGAAGGACTGCCCTTCGTTTTTGACTCCTTCTACCGAAGCGGAAAACTGATTCGATACGAGATGCGCTCCGGGATTGGGTGATGCGATTTCCGTGAAATCACGGATTCGTGGTTTCATGGACTAGCAGACTCTCATGCGCGCCCTGGTCCTGTCCGCCGGATCTACGTTCGGCGCCTACCAAGCCGGCGTCTGGCAAGCCCTGGAGGAGGCCCGCCTCCCGCTCGACCTTTTCGCCGGCGCTTCCATCGGCGCCCTCAACGCCGCCGCTATCGCCCGCGGCGCCTCCGCCCGCCGCCTGCAAGAGTGGTGGCGCGACCCCGCCTCCAATATCTTCCACGACAACTGGTCCCGCTCCCTCCGCCGGCGCCTCGACGAGTTCCTCCAGGAATTTCCCCCCACTCCACACTCCCGGCCCCTCCGCGTCGCCGCCACGCGCCTCCCCTCCACCCGCCTCGACGTCTTCCAGGACAGCCAGGTAACCGCCGCCGTCCTCCAGGCCTCCTGCGCCGTGCCTCCGTTCTTCGCCCCCGTCCGCGTCGGCGGCCGCCTCTACATCGACGGCGGCGTCTTCTGCCGCCTCCCCGTCGCCCTCGCCCCTGAGGCTGCCGAGACCCTCACCGTCGATCTCCTGGCCGACCCCCCTTCCCGATTGCTCCGCCTCGCCATGAACGCGGCCGGCTCGCTCCGCCGCCTGCTGCTCGGCGAACCCGCTCCTCCGTCACTCCGCGCCACCCTCGCCATCACGCCCTCGCAGTCCCTCGGCGCTATCCGCGACCTCTACCGCTGGGACCCGGCCCGCATCAATCGCTGGATCGACCAAGGCTACCGCGACACCCAGCGCCTCCTTACGAGCAGCAGGCTCGCGCAGAACAGCGCTCCTGCCGCCGACAACGCCGCCCCCCCATAAACCGACCTCGGCCGGTAGCGCAGCTCCACCGTATGGTTCCCTGCCGGCACCGCGACTCCCCGCAGCGCCCCAAAGGGCGCATACAGCCGCGCCGGGCTCCCGTCCACCCGCGCCTCCCAGCCCGGAAAATACGGCTCTCCGAAGACGACCATCCCCGCACAAGCGGAGCTGGTCCGGGCCTCGATCCGGTGCAGCCCATGCCAGCTCAATCCCACCGCGGCTTCGGTGGCGCACCCGTCCATCGCCGGAGGCGCCTCCCCCACCAGGACGGTCTCTTTCCTGAGATCCAGCTCCCGAAACAGCGGTGCGGCGTCTCGCGCCACCCGCACCCGGTGCACCATCCAAGCGCGAGGCAGGGCGTCGTCATTCTGGTACACGTTCCAGCCGGTCCCATCGGCAAAGACCTCCCGCTGGCCGGCCCGGGACGGCTCCTTCGCGATGGTATACACGGTGTTCAACGCCAAGGCAGCCTTCCCCCAGTCCCATCCGACGAAGTCGTAGAGCCGGTCTGATACCGACGCCAGGTACCCCGTCGAGCTCTCCACCCCCTCCCAATCCCCCAGGTTCGCCGGAAAATCGGCCCGCGACGCCACCTCGAATCGGAACGGCCGCTTCTGCGCCTTTAGGAAGTTCATCAACGCCGCCGGCTCCTGCAGCTTCTTCAAGAACACCGCCCGCTTGGGGTCCTGGCGGTGCGCGAACAGGAAATAACTAGTAATGCTCAACTCAAATAATACCAGCAGCGCCACCCCCCACCGCGCCGCCGCCGCTGTCAAGTGTCCCCGGTCAACCCCGTACAGCACCGCCGCCAGGACCCAGGCCACGAGCGACGCCAGAATCACCCGATCGCCCGGGTCGGTCTCGAACTTCAGGTTCAGATAGAGCCAAAACAGCAGGATCCAAGCGAGCAGCCCCGTCCCCACCAGTCCTCGCACGATCCGGCTGCGCCACACCGCCGCCTCCTGCGGCCCCAACCACAGATCGATCCCCTGGGCCGACAGCGTCAGGGCGGCAAACTGGAACACGAAGATGGCGTGTCCCGGGCTCCGGGCCTTATCCAGAAACGGCGCCACCGCGTAGGCCAAGCCGTGCACCAGGGAGTAATGGCCGGCTGTATAAGCAGCGGCCACCAGCGCCAGCACCGCGTAGACCCGCACCGCCGGCCGGCCCCACCCCGCCGCCACGGCAAACAAGGCGAAGCTCACCGCGACGAATCCCAGGAACGGATCGGTGGTCAGGTGCGCCTTGGGTATCAGGGTTCCCAAGAACGACAACGGAAAGATCCCCAGGTGGTACTGCGCGAAATAGGGCACGGTATCCTGCATCCGCACCGGCTGCGGCATCTCGATCCACCGGTAGGCCCGCGCCCCGTACTCCCAGGCCGGCAGCACCTGCAAGGCCCCGACCACCAGGCCCATCCCCGCCACCACCGCCAGCAACCCGGTCAGCCGCGCCCGCTCGCCCGGACGCGTCCAGACGTGCCACGCCCCCACCCCTCCGAGCGCCACCAGCGTATACAGGGGCGCCTGGTGATGCCCGCTCAATAGGGCCAGCCCCAGCGCCCCCCCGCACCAAACCGCGTTTACGCCGGCCTCGCGCCCCGGCCTCTCCACCGCCCGATGGAAGAACAGGAACACCAGCGGAATCCACATCGCCCCATGCAGCATTTGCGGCCAGGTGGTGGTCCCGACGTATCCGCTGAAGGAAAACGCCGCCCCCGCCACCACTGCCGCAAACCGTGAAGCCCCGATCTCGCGGCACCACCAGAACATGAACCAGGCGGCCAGCAGATGCATGCACACGAAGTGCCGGTG
>JBGOUV010000200.1:0-12279 GCA_041477815.1 Terriglobia bacterium
CCCGGTGCCCGAGGCGGTGAACAGCACCACGTCGCCCGAGGTGCCCATGAAGTACTTCAGACCCTCCAGGACGTCCCGATAGACGCGCCGGAAGTCCTCGGTGCGGTGGTGAATGTCGGCCCCCATCATGGCCCGTACAGCGGGGGGGTACAGGGGCGTAGGACCGGGGGTAAGAAGACGAACCTTGCGTATGTGCATAAACATATTAGAATACCAAGGGTTATGACGTTTCAGGAACGGATGCAAACCGACCTCCACCAGGCCATGCGCGACAAAGACGAACTACGCCTCAGCGTGCTGCGCATGATGAAGACGGCGATCCAGAACAAACAGATCGCGGACATGAAGACGCTCGACGAGGCGGGGTGCTTTCAGGTGCTGGGCACGCTGATCAAACAGCGCGAGGATTCGTCCGAGCAGTTTCGCAAGGGGAACCGGCCGGAGCTGGCGGACAGGGAAGAGAAGGAGATCCTCATCATCGAGTCTTACCTGCCGTCGGGGCCGAGCGAGGAAGAGATCGAGGGCGCCGTCGCCGCCGCCCTGGCCGAGACCGGCGTCACCTCGCTCAAGCAGATGGGCGTGGTGATGAAAGCGGCGCAGGCCAAGCTGGCCGGCAAGCGGGTGGACGGCAAGATGTTGAGCGACCGGGTGCGTTCCAAGCTGAGCTGACGACGGGAGACCCATTCCATGGCATCACCGCCTCCTAAGTATCAACCATTCGTGCCGGAAAACGCGACCATGGCGGAATTCACGCTGCGGGCGATGCTGATCGGGCTGGTCATGACCATTGTGCTCGGCGCGGCCAACGCCTACCTCGGCCTGCGCGCTGGCATCACCATCGCGGCGACGTATCCGGCGGCGGTGGTGTCGATGGCCATCCTGCGAGCCCGGCGCGGCACCATCCTCGAAGAAAACATCGCCCGGACGGCGGGGTCGATCGGCGAGTCGGTGGCGGCCGGGGCCATCTTCACCCTGCCCGCCTTCCTGCTCTCGCACTCCTGGGCGTCGTTCGACTTCAAGGACGCCTACTGGAAATCCACCGCCCTCATGCTGGTGGGCAGCGTGCTCGGCGTCCTGTTCGTCTCTCTGATCCGGCGGGTGATGGTGGAGGATCCGGAGCTTCCCTTCCCCGAGTCGGTGGCCGCCTCCGAGATCCACAAGGCCGGCCAGCGCGGGGCCGAGGCGGCGCGGTACCTGTTCTACAACATCGGCCTGGGCGGGCTGATCTACCTGTTGGGAGTGTTTCGCCTCTTCGCCACGGACAAGGACAGCTTCGTGCACCTCGGCCGGATCGGGCGCAGCACGCTGCGCCTGGGGACGGCCGCGGGCGCGCCTCAGCTCGGCATGGGCGGCGTGGCCGTGGCCACGGCGCCGTCGATCAGCCCGGCGTATATCGGGGTTGGATACATCATCGGACCCCAACTGGCGTCGCTCAACTTCGCCGGCGGCGTCATGGCCTGGGGCCTGATGATTCCCGTGCTCATCTACTTCCTCGGACCGCAGTTGCAAAACTTCCTGCCGGCCGGCGCCACCGAAGAGTCGTGGCTGGGTCTGGCCAACCTGGTATGGCGCCACATCGTGCGGCCCATCGCCGTCGGCGGCATGATGGTGGGAGCGGCCTACACGCTCTTCCGCATGCGCAAGAACCTGGCGGTGGGATTGGGCCGGACCTTCAAGGAACTAAGCACCCCGGCCGACCAGTTGCCCAGCGAAGGACGGCTCAGTACCTACATGAGCTCGAAGAGCGTCTTCACCCTGATCGCCATTACGTTCGGCCTCATGGCCGTGCTGTATGTCTACCTGGCAGGCGGGTGGCTCGTGGGCCTGGTGGCGGCCGTGGTGATGCTGTTCGTAGGATTCTTCTTCTACACCGTATCGGGAAGCCTGGTAGGCATGATCGGCTCGACCAACAACCCCATCTCCGGCCTGACCCTGTCCACCCTCCTCATCACCGCCCTCCTATTGGTAGCCCTGGGCGCGTCGGGAACCTCCGGGGTAGTGGCGGTGCTGGGCGTGGCGGCGGTAGTCTGCGTCTCGGCGGCGGTAGCGGGCGAACTGCTGCAGGACTTCAAGGTCGGCTATATCCTGGGCGGGACGCCGAGGACCATCCAGATCGCCGAATTGATCGCAGTAGTGGTGGCCAGCCTGCTGATGTACTTCCCCCTGTGGCTGCTGCATCAAGGCTACCTCTCCACCGGCGGCTTGGGCGGCCGTGACCTCCCCGCGCCCCAGGCCGGCCTGATGGCCGCTCTGGCGCAAGGGATCGTAGGTGGCGAGATGCCCTGGCCCCTGGTGGTAATGGGGATGCTCATGGGCGCCACCATGATCATGAGCCAGGTCCGCAGCCCGATGCTGTTTTCGGTGGGCATGTACCTGCCGGTGGCCACGACCTTCGCCATCTTCGTCGGCGGGATGATCCGCTGGTTTACCGATTCGGTCCGCAACCGCCAGGGCTTCAACGAAGCGCAAAAGGTACGGGTGGAGAACGTCGGCATCCTCATCGCCTCCGGCCTGATCGCCGGCGAAGGCCTGATGGGGCTGGTAGTAGCCGGCATAAGGGTAGGCGAGCAAGTCCTGAAGCGCGAGCTAATGCCCGTAATTTTCCAGGAACCCTCCTACCTGGCCGGCCTGGCGGTGCTGGCGGTGCTGATCTACGTCCTAGTCCGCATACCGTTACGAAATGCAGGCTCCCCCGACGAACCCGCGCCACCATCGGCTATCATGTAGCAGCCAGTTTGCACCGAACGAACCTGGTAGCAAATTTGCTACCAGGTCAGTTCGGTACTGACAGGAGGTTCCGAATGAAAAAGGTTTTCTTGGTGTCTTGGTGCCTTGGTGGTTTCTTGCTCTTCCCCCAGAACCCCCTGGCCAACAACCCCGCCGCCATCCCCGCCGGCAAGAAGCTCTACGAGAACTCCTGCCAAACCTGCCACGGCGGCGACGCCCGCGGCAACCGCGGCCCCGCCCTGGCCACCGGCGTCTTCCTCCACGGCAGCGAGGACGCCCAGGTCTTCCAGTCGATCCGCCAAGGCATCCCCGGCTCGCAGATGCCCGGCTTCGAGATGGCCGCCGACGAGATCTGGCAACTGGTCAGCTACCTCCGCAGCCTGACCGGCAGGGTGCTCGAGGAGAAGGTCCCCGGCAACCCCGCCGCCGGCGAGCAACTCTTCACCGCCCAAGCCGCCTGCGCCGCCTGCCACCAGGTCAACGGCCGCGGCGGCCACGCCGGCCCCGATCTTTCCAGCGTCGGCCGCTGGTCGGCCAAAGCCCTCCGTGAGACCATCCTGAATCCCAACGCCCGTGAAGGCCGCATCCCCGACGTGGTGGTGGTCAAGACGCGCGACGGCAAAGAAATCCGGGGCGTCCGCCGCAACGAGGATACCTTCTCCCTGCAGCTCATGGATACCGCCGGCCAGTTCCACCTCCTCGACAAGCGCAACCTCGCCTCCGTCCGCTACGAGGACAAATCGCTCATGCCGGATGACTACGGCAAGCGCCTCTCCCCCACCGAGCTCGACAACCTGGTCGCCTACCTCAAGACGCAAGTCCGGCGCGACCTGAACCTGGCCAAGAACGCCCCCCTCACCGGCGGCCTCACCTATGACCGCATCCGCAACTCGTCCAAGGAGCCCCACAACTGGCTCACCTACTGGGGCGACTATCAAGGACGCCATTTCTCCGCCCTGAAGCAGATCGGCACGACCAACGCCGCCCAGCTCCAGGCCAAGTGGGCCTTCCAGATCCCGGGCGACGGGATCCTGCAAGTGACCCCGCTGGTGGTTGACGGCGTCATGTACACCACCGGACCGAACGGCCAAGTGTTCGCCCTGGACGCCCGCACCGGCCGCCAGCTTTGGAAGTATCACCGGCAGAAGAAGGTCGTCAACCCCTACGACAACGCCAAGTCCAACCGCGGCGTAGCCCTGCTGGGCGGCCGCCTCTATTTCGTCACCGTCGACGCCTTCCTGGTGGCCCTGGACGCGAAGTCCGGCCTGCCGCTGTGGGAGACCCAGATGGCCGACCACAAACAAGGCTACAGCGCCACCATGGCCCCGCTGGCCCTCAAGGACAAGATCATCGCCGGAATTTCGGGCGCCGAGCTGGGTATCCGCGGCTTCGTCGACGCCTACGATCCGGTCTCGGGCGAGCGCCTGTGGCGGTTCTACGCGATCCCCGGCCCGGGCGAGTTCGGCAACGATTCCTGGGCCGGTGGAAGCTGGAAGACCGGAGGCGGCTCCACCTGGCTCACCGGTACCTACGATCCCGACCTGGACACGCTTTACTGGGGCGGCGGCAACCCCGGACCGGATCTGGACGGCGACGTCCGTCCCGGCGACAACCTGTTCACCTGCTCCGTCATCGCCCTCGACGCCAAAACCGGCAAACGCAACTGGCACTTCCAGTTCACCCCCCACGACACCCACGACTGGGACTCCAGCGAAACGATGGTCCTGGTCGACCGCCTCTTCAAGGGACAGCAGCGCAAGCTCCTGCTCCACGCCGACCGCAACGCCTTCTTTTATATATTAGACCGTGCCACGGGCAAGTTCGTCCGAGGCGCTCCCTTCGCCCGCCAGACCTGGGCCAAGGGCCTCGACGAGAACGGCCGCCCCATCCTCAACCCCAACTCCGAGCCCAGCACCGCGGGCAACGTCCAATACCCCAGCCTGTGGGGGGCCACCAACTGGATGGCCCCCTCCTACGATCCCGCCACCGGCTGGATGTACATCGCCTTCCGCGAGGCCGGCGAGCGCTACTACAAGCGCCGCGACGAATACGAAGCGGGCAAGCTCTACTGGGGCGGCAAGACCACGCCGGTCGAAGAACGCGAGTGGGGCGGCATCAAGGCCCTCAATCCGGAAACCGGCAAGATCGAGTGGGAGCAGAAATTCCACCTCGGCACGCTATCAGCAGGCGTTCTGGCCACCGCCGGCGGCGTGGTCTTCTCCGCCAGCCGCGAAGGCAACCTCATGGCCTTCGACTCCCGCTCCGGCAAGGCCCTCTGGCGGTTCCAGACCGGCGCCCAGATCGACTCCTCGCCGATGAGCTACGCGGTAGACGGCAAGCAGTTCGTGGCGCTGGCGGCGGGCCAAGTGTTGTACGCGTTCAGCTTGCCGGACTGATCGGCCCGAGTGGCGACCGGTGCTCCAGATCCAGATCCACGTTCAACCGGAAAAAGCAAGAGCCTTTCGAGCGCGCCCCGCTGGAGCTATAATGAGGGTCAGAGATCGATGGAGACAATTACGATAGAGTCGATTCCGATCGTCGTAGGCCGAGAGGAAGATGGTCGTTGGTGGGCCGACATCGAATGCATGCCGGGAGTGATGGCCTATGGGGCAACTCGTGACTCGGCGATTGCCGCGGTGCGCGCGCTAGCCCTGCGCGTAGCCGCCGACTGCCTGGATCACGGGGAGGAAGTTCCCGCTCCGTTGGCGAAGGTCTTCTCGGTAGCATGAGCCGCTGGCCGGCAGTCAAGGCGAAGCAACTCCTGGCCGCGTTGATGCGAATTGGATGGATGGTGGCTTGGCAGAGTGGCTCTCACCGTCGACTCAAGAGGCCAGGTTGGGCCAACTACACGTTTGCGTTTCATGATAGCGACGAGGTCGGCCCCGCTCTCCTCGCTCAGATCGCTAAGAAGACCGGGCTCCAACCCGATGACCTCTAGCCGCCTGCTACGGCCCGGGAGTGTACGGCGTTACAATTGCCGGTATGCGGGACTTGCCCTCCACGCTGGTCGAAGCGCTGAAAACCCGCTCGGTGATCCCGTTCGTCGGGGCGGGTGTTTCGCGCGCGGTCACGGATGAGGCGGGGCAGTGTCTGTTTCCCACATGGCGTGGCCTTCTGCTGACCGCGGCGGAACGGTTGCGCATCGAGGGCCGGGCCACGAAGGCCAAACGCATTGAGGCGGACGTCGAGGACGAGGACTATCTGCACGCGGCAGAGCTGGCTCGCGACGCGCTGGGAACTCTCTGGTTCGACTTTCTCAGAGCGCAATTCGATCCGCCGGCCGGGCGCGTGCAGCCGGCGAGCCTCGACGTGGCGCGCGCCGTCTGGCGGCTGGGCAGCCCGCTAGTGGTGACCACTAATTACGACAAAGTGCTGCGGTGGGCCAGTCCGCAAGAGTGCGACCTGCGGCATTGGACCGTGAGCGACCGGGCGAATCTCGCCGAAATCCTTCAGGGTCACTTAGTGAGACCGGTCGTCTGGCATTTGCACGGCTTCATCGACCGGCCGGAAGAGATCATTCTGACCCCCGACGGTTACCGAAAGCTTTATCCAATCGGCGGTCAAGTCGAGGCGGACTACCAGGCGGCATTGTGGACCTTGCGCCCTCTGCTTACGGGGCGAACGAACTTGTTTATCGGGTTCGGCATGGAAGAGAACGAAAACGGCGCCCGGGGAGGCTGAGTCCGGAAGACTGCATTAAGGCTCTGCAAGAGCTGGCGGGCGCGATGCAAGGGCATCCGAAAGGGCGGCAGGTGCAGGCCCCGCGCGATTGGGCGGCCAACGCGCTGAAGTTGCAGTTTCAAGGCGACGCGGCGCGCGCGCTGGCGTTTCTCAAGGAGGAAGAAGCGGATAGCGGAATTGTTGTGAACCGGGGCGCGGACGTCAAGTTCTGGCACCTCACCTTTCAAGAGTTCCTGGCGGCGCGGCTCCTGGCCAACATGGACGCCGCCGAGCGGCACTCGTTGCTGTTTGCGGACGGGCGCGCGTGGCTGCCAGAATGGCGCGAGGTGGTGCTGCTGCTGGCTGGCATCCTGCATCAGCAGCGTGCGAAGAGGGTAGACGCGCTGGTGTCGGCGGCGCTGGACGATTTGTACGCTTCCCCCCATCGTGGAGGAGTGAAGCCGGAGCTTACCAAACAGGCGCGTTGCTTCGGGTTGTTGGGGGCGATGCTGCGGGACTTGCAGCCGCTAGGGTACACGCCTCCTGATCCGCGGTATGCGAAGGTGAAGAACGCCGTGCTCGGCATCTTCGAGGCCAACAAAGCCGCCGCCATTCCCTTGCAGACGCGATTGGCGGCCGCAGATGCCCTGGGCCAGGCCGGAGATCCACGGTTGCGACTCCCCCGTGATCCGGACTATTGGGTGAAGGTGGAGGACTTCGAGATCGGCAAGCATCCGGTGACCGTTCAGGAGTATGCGCGATTTGTGGAGGACGGTGGGCCCCAGCCTAGGGGATGGGACGACCAGTTACTCCGGCCCAATTGTCCGGTCGTTCGAGTGAGCTGGCTCGACGCCAAAGCCTACTGCGATTGGGCGCGCGTGCGGTTGCCAAGTGAGGCCGAGTGGGAACGAGCCGCGCGGGGCCCAAAGGGGCGAAAGTATCCTTGGGGCAACGAGGAGCCCGATCCTGATCGGGCGAACTATGATGATACGAAGCTTAGGCGGCCCAGCCCAGTAGGGCTTTTTCCGCGAGGTTCCACGCCGGACGGGGTAGCGGATCTCGCGGGCAATGTCTGGGAGTGGCTCGCCGACTGGTACGACGATTCGAAGGACGCTCGAGTCCTTCGGGGCGGTTCGTGGAGCTTTCTTTCGACGTACCTCCGGGCGTCGGGTCGCTACAGGTTCCCTCCTGACTACAGGAACGATATCTTTGGGTTTCGTTGTGCTCGGGAAGTGTCCTCTTGATTCTTTTCCTTTCCCTTGAGCGGCGAAGCTGCACAAAGATTCTTTCTTGGCCAACCCCGTTTCAAAACCCCGGCCAAGCTTCGCTTTCGCTACCACAGGACCGGGGTTCGGTTTTATGTTTGACGCCGCGGTGGGAGCCGCCGCGTCCAGAGCTCCGGCGGTCAGAGACGCTTCCATGGCCACCAGATCGCTGGCCGCCTTCCGGAGCCAGCCCCGAACCAGGTCAACCCTGGTCTTCATAGAGGAGTCTTCCCTCGCGAACAGCGGTGGTCACAAAAGCCTGGGAAACGCCGCTCCACTCCTCGACTTCCGCCGGCGTGTACACCAGGACTTCCACCTCTGCGGGCAGGTCTGCCAGCGCGGCGTAAAAAGGAGCAGAGCGCTGATAGCGTGGCTGCTCCGAGTGCTGGATCACCAGCACGTCATAATCGCTGCTGGGGCGCGCTTTCCCCCGCGCCCGGCTGCCGAACAGAATGATCTGAGTGGGCCGGCCAATCCGCCGGATGCGGGTAACGATTTCCTGCAGCAGCCGATCGCCTTCCGGTGCGGAATACACAACCGAATTGTACCCCACCACATCGTATACTGGTCTACCAAGGGACAAATCTCACAATCTCATGGCTGCCTTTCCCTGGTACATCTGGTGTTCCGTCCTCGCCGTCACCTCGGCCATGATCGGCGTCCACTGGGACATCTCCTGGCACCGCTCCATCGGCCGCGACACTTTCTGGACGGCCCCCCACCTGGCCATCTACCTGGGCGGCGTGCTGGCCGGACTCTCCAGCGGTTTCGTGATCCTCACCGCCAGCTTCGGTAACGGCCGTCACCGGGAGGCCGCCGTCTCGCTCTGGGGATTCCGCGGGCCACTCGGCGCCTTCATCGCCGCCTGGGGCGGCATCGCCATGCTCACCTCCGCCCCCTTCGACGACTGGTGGCACAACGCCTACGGCCTCGACGTCAAGATCCTCAGCCCTCCGCACATGATCCTGGCGCTAGGCATGCACGCCGTCTCCTTGGGCGCTCTCATCCTGACTCTCGGCGCCATGAACCGCGCCACCGGCGCGCTACGCCAAAGGCTCCACCGCGTCTTTCTCTACCTGGGCGGCGTCATCGTCGTGTTCCTGCTGGTCATCAGCATGGAATACATCTTCCGCATCTATATGCATAGCGCCATCTTCTACCGGGCGGTTTGCCTCTCCGTCCCCATGGTCCTGGTCGCGGTTTCACGGGCCTCGGGCGACCGCTGGGCGGCCAGCAAGATCGCGCTGGTGTACTCCCTGGTCCTGGCCGGCCTGCTGTGGATTCTGCCCCTGTTCCCCGCCGAGCCCAAGCTGGGACCGGTCTACTGGAAGGTGACCCACTTCGTTCCTCCGGAGTTCCCGCTGCTGCTGCTCGCCCCCGCCGCGGTACTCGATCTCTGGTGGACCCGCACCGGCGAAACCTGGACCGGCTGGCGCCAAGCCGCGGCCAGCGGCGTCCTGTTCCTCGCGACCTTTGTGGCCGTGCAGTGGCCCTTCGCCAGCTTCCTGATGTCCCCCGCCGCCCGCAACCGCTTCTTCGGCGCGATCTACTTCGGGTATAACACCGCGCCTACCAGCTACTACCAACGGCACCTGTTCTTTCCCTTCGAGCCGGGCGCACGCCAATTCTGGTTAGGGATGGTCATCGCTCTGCTACTCGCGATCCTGAACACCCGCCTCGGCCTCGCCTGGGGCAACTGGATGCGGCGGGTACAACGGTGAAGCCGGCCGCGCTGCTGCTGTTTCTCCTCCACGTGGGCAGCCCCGACATCTTCTTCGAGGGCGCCGCCGGCCCCTATCGCCTCTTCGTCACCATTCGTCCTCCGGTGGTCATCCCCGGCGTCGCCGAGATCGAGATCCGCAGCGCCTCGCCCGACCTCGACGTTCTCCGCCTCACCCCCATGCCCCTGACCGGCCTCGGCGCCAGGTTTCCCCCCACCTCCGACCGCGCCCGCCGGTCCCCAGAGGATTCCCAGTACTACACCGGCTCTCTCTGGCTGATGACCAGCGGCTCCTGGCAGGTGCGGATCCAGGCCGAAGGCAAAGCGGGCCGGGGCGACCTGGCCATTCCGATTCCGGCTCTCCCGCTCCGCACCGAGAAGATGCAGAGGACCCTCGGCGCGCTGCTCGCCGCCCTGGGCCTGATCCTGTCGGCCGGCGTGGTCAGCATCATCGGCGCTGCCGTCCGCGAAAGCCAGATCGAGCCCGGCCAAGCGCCCTCGCCCGAAGCCACCCGCGGCGCCCGCCGCGCCATGTCCATCACCGCCGTGCTCGTGGCGGCGATCCTCTACCTGGGCAAGCTCTGGTGGGATTCGGAAGCCGGCTTCTTCGAGCGCTTTCTCTACCGGCCCCTGGAACTCACCGCGATCCTCGCCCGGCCCAGCCGCCTGGATCTCCGCTTCCGCGAGATCAGCCCCCAACGCTTCCCCCGCCGTCTCGACCAGCTTCTCCCCGACCACGGCCACCTGCTGCACCTGTTCGTGGTGCGCCTCCCCGGCCTCGACCGTATCTGGCATCTGCATCCGGATCAGACCGAGCCGGGCGTCTTCACCCAGAGCCTCCCCGACCTGCCCGCCGGCCGCTACCAGCTCTTCGCCGACATCGTGTTCCCGAACGGTCTGCCCGAAACCGCCACCACCGAGATCGACCTGCCCGGCGTCGGCGGCACGCCCCTGACCGGCGACGATTCCTCCAGCGACCTCCGCGCCCCACTCACTTGGGAGCGCGACAACACCCCTCTCCAAGCGAAGCGCGCCACCCTGTTCCGCTTCCGGCTCGATCCCCCCGAGGGCTGGGAACTATACATGGGCATGCCCGGCCACGCCGTCTTCCTGAAGAGGGACCGCACCGTTTTCGCCCACGTCCACCCCACCGGCTCAGTCCCCATGGCGTCGCTCGCCCTAGCCGGCGCCGACCCCCACGCCGCCCATGCGGCCGGCCTGCCCGCGGTCCTGACGTTCCCTTACGGCTTCCCCCAACCGGGCGACTACCGCATCTTCGTGCAGATCAAGAGACACGGCCGCATTGAGACGGCCGCCTTCGACGCGCAAGTCAGCGAATAATCCGCTGGGTGGAGTGAGCCACCGAATCTTCCAGGGCGTAGCGCAGGGCATCGGCGAACGCCCAGCCATCCCGCTTATGCCCTTGCAGTACCGAGCCAGCCCACGAGAGACAGACGAGCTGCTGGCGGTCCTCCACGCTCCCTCCCGCCTGGAAGGCCCGCAGAATCCGCCGATCCAGCTTGTCCCACAACTGCGGATCATCGAGTGGTTGTTCACCGACTCCGGTGTCGCCCAAACAGGCGAGCAGCCGCCGGGCGCGCGATTGCTGGTTCTGCCGGAGTCTCTCCCGCAGGTCGCCGTCATTGGACTCCCCGGGGTGGGCCTTGAACAGGTCGCGGCACTGGTCCCGGGTTTTCATCTGCTGGAACACCCGGCGGCAGTCCGCTCCGGTGACGCGCCCCGCGGGAGCGCCGGGCTCGAAGCCGTGCGGGTCGCTTTCCGGCGAGCGGCTTACTGCGGGGATGGTCTGGAGGGACACCTGGTAGCGGCCGGCGGCGTGGAAGATCTCCAACAGGGCCGCCTCCTGGGGTGGGTCGGTGGTGGAGCCGACCACCAGCTCGACCACTTTCCGATCCCCGAAGTGGTGCGAGCGCTCTCCGACCTGATGGGTGTGGGCGGAGACCAGGGCCAGCAGCCGGTCTCCCAGACGCTCGGCGAGGCGGCGAACGACCCAGCGGCCCTGGCCGCTGAGGGTGTCAAAGGGGTGGTGGAGAAACAGCACCATGGGCTGGCTGCCGCCCAGACGCTCCAGCACGTCCGACATCTGGCGCAGCGAGATCCCGCCTTGCGCTCCGGCTACTCCCAGGCTGAGTCCGGTGTAATCCGAGGAGTCCAGAAAGGCGCCCAGCACGCGCCCCCCCGCCAGCGGCCGCACCGGAGAGAGCCACGTCTTCGGCAGGAGATGGCGGCTGGGCTGAGCGTGGTTCAACTCGGCCAAAATCTGGTCCGACTCCGGTTTGAACAGCGGCGTGGAAGGCAAACAGGCCCGCTTCCAGTCCGGATGCCAGATGAAGTTGCCGACGAAGGTGCTGTCATGGTTGCCGGTCCCCAGCGCGGCCAGGTGTTCCCGGCCGAACAAACCGGCGTAAAGGCGAAATCGCTCCAACTCGATGCGACAACTGAGATCGGCGTAGTCACCCAGGTGAGCCCACGGCAGGTCCTTATGGTTCTGCTGCAGCTCGTGATAGAGAAGGGCGAACTGGGCCAGACTGGCGCCTGAGAGCAGATCGAGCTCCACCGGGCGCACGGCCACTGGAACCAGTTCGTCGATCAGGTCCAGTTGCCCGCCGGTGCGCTCCCCGCGCAGCTCGTGGAACTGGGTGTCGGAGACGAGGAAGAGCGCGGCGATGCGGTTGTCCGGGGCCGTTAGAGCCTGGCTGGGCCAGCTCTGCTCCTCGCGCCGCTCGGCCGCGGACGGGTGTCCTTGAGAGAAGTAAACCCCTGCCCCCACCGCCATCACCATCAAGACATAGACGACGATGGTCATGGTCCGGGCGGCCAGAACGTCCCTGGGGTCTACGGCGGGCGGCGGAGCGATGGGCCGCAGCCGCCACGCCGTCGCCTGCC
>JBGOUV010000076.1:0-20039 GCA_041477815.1 Terriglobia bacterium
TCGGCGGCGCGGGTGAGGAGGTCCTCGGGCGAGCAGGCGCCTTCCAGGAAGCTGAAGGCGGAGCGGGCGTGGAGCTCGGCGTACATCGCACACGGCCGCCTTTAGTTTCGCTTTTCATTCGCCTATTGTCAAGGGGGGCGAGCCGTTAGCCCCGCCGGCCAATGCGCTCCACAGATTATGTGCGGATCTGGCTGCTCTGGATCCAGGATCGCTTCGGCAGGCCCGCTGTGCTGCCCTGCACGGAAGGATGGCTCGCCGAGACGCCCCCTCACCTGATCCACTGCAACGGCGAGCGGTTCTTAGGCCCGCATTGAGGCTAGAATGAGAGGTAGTGAAGATCGCGCTGGGCCAAATCAATCCCACTGTCGGCGACCTGGCCGGTAACGCCGACCGCATGGTCCGCTACGCCCGTGAGGCCAGCGCCGCCGGAGCCCAACTCGTCATCTTCCCCGAGCTGGCGGTGTGCGGCTACCCGCCCCGCGATTTGGTCGAAAAGCCCTCCTTCCTCGACCGCGTCCAACAGGAGCTGGCTCGGCTGGCCCGCGAAACGGCCGGCCTCCCCACCGCCATCGTCTGCGGTTTCGCCCGCCGGCACGAGGGCACCGGCAAGACCGCGGCCAATTGCGCCGCCTTCCTCCAGCAGGGCGAAGTCCGCTTCGTGCAGCAGAAGATCCTGCTCCCCACCTACGATGTTTTCGACGAGGGCCGCAACTTTACCCCTGGCGACCGCCAGGACGTCTGGCCGGCTCTGGGCCGCCGCCTCGCCATCACCATCTGCGAGGACGTCTGGAACGACAAGCAGTTCTGGGAGCGCCGCCTTTACCCCCGCGATCCGGTCGAAGAGCTGGTCGCCCAAGGCGCCGACATCCTTATCAACATCTCCTGCTCCCCCTACCACATGCACAAGCGGCAACTCCGGCGCGACATGCTGGCCGCCATCGCCCGCCGCCATCGCCTCCCGGTGGTGCTGGTCAACCAGGTGGGCGGCAACGACCAGCTTGTCTTCGACGGCGCCAGCTTCGTCCTCGACCCCGAGGGCAACGTCCGCGCTCTCGCCCGCTCGTTTGAAGAGGACCTCGTTTTCTACGACACCGACACCAATTCCGGCGACCTCCACGACACCTTCCCCGACGAGTGCGAGGCGGTCTACCAGGGCCTAGTGCTCGGCACCCGCGACTATGTCCGCAAGTGTGGGTTCGAGCGCGTGCTGGTCGGCCTCTCCGGCGGCATCGACTCCTCCCTCACCGCCGTCATCGCCGCCGACGCCGTCGGACCGGAGAACGTCACCGGCATCGGTATGCCCGGCCCCTACTCCTCCCCGGGCTCTATCGACGACTCCCGCGCCCTGGCCCAGAGCCTTGGGATCCGCTTCGACCTGATCCCTATTAACCAACCCTACAACGCCTTCCTCGACGTCCTGGGCCCGGTCTTCGCCGGTCTCCCCGCCGACGTGACCGAAGAAAATCTTCAGGCCCGGCTCCGGGGCGTGACCTTGATGGCCCTCTCCAACAAGTTCCGCGCCCTGGTCCTCACCACCGGCAACAAGAGCGAGCTGGCGGTCGGTTACTGTACCCTCTACGGCGACATGTGCGGCGGCCTGGCCGTGATCAGCGACGTCCCCAAGACCCTGGTCTACGAGCTGGCCCGGGTGGCCAACCGCCGGCGCCCCGGCGCTATCCCCGAGCCGGTCTTCACCAAGGCGCCCTCCGCCGAGCTGCGTCCCGGCCAGAAGGATTCCGACTCGCTCCCGGAGTACGACGTCTTGGACCCTATTCTCAAGGCCTACGTAGAAGAGAACGAATCCCCCGAATCGATCGCCCGCCGTCTGGGTCCCCCACTCGACCTGGTGCGTCGCATCGCCCGCCTGGTGGACGGCAACGAGTACAAGCGCCAGCAGGCCGCCCCAGGGCTGCGGGTGACCAGCAAGGCGTTCGGCATCGGGAGACGGTTTCCGATTGCTCAGAAGTTCCGGGAGTAGGAAGCAATTGAACCACCAAGACACCAAGACACCAAGGATTCTGATTTTGCTTTTCTTGGTGTCTTGGTGTCTTGGTGGTGAATTGCCCGCAGCGACGCTGCCCCTTACCTCCCAGCCCGTATCTCTAGCCGTCTCCTCCCGCTACCTCCTGATCCTCCAGGACGCCTCCCTAACCTCCCTATCCCCCGACCTCCGCCCCGCCTCCCAAGTCCCCCTCGAAGGCGCCTTCCTGGGCCTCGCCGTCCACCCCCAGGGCGACCGCGTCTTCGTCTCCGCCGGCAACCAGGTCCAGGAGTTCCTCCTCCAAAAAGCCGGCCTCCTCCAACCCGGCCGCCGCTTCCCCGTCCCCCAGTCCGATCTCATCGGCGACCTCGTCCTCTCCCCCGACGCCCGCTTCCTCTACGTCGCCAACCCCCTGCGCAATACGATCACCGTCCTCAACGCCCTTACCGGCTTCCCGGTTTCCGAAGTGGTCACCGGCCGCCGCCCCTACCGCATCCTGTTCGCCCCGGAAGGCAAGACTTTCTTCGTTTCCCACGTCGCCGACGGCAACATCGGCCAATACAACACCGCCGACGGCGGACGCCTCGCCACCATCCCGGTGGGGCCGCATCCCACGGACATGGTCTTCCTCCCCGGCCGCAGTGAACAGCATGAACAATACATAGGACGCCTCTTCGTCACCACCTCCAACACCAACTCGGTGGTCGCGCTCGGACTCACCCGCGGCCACAACCTCGAACCCCTCGCCCGCGTCAGCGTCTCCCCCACCGAGTACGCCCCGCTCGGCTCCACGCCCTCGGCCCTGGCTCTCTCCCCGGACGGCAAGCGCCTCTACGTGGCCTGCTCCGATAACGACACCATCGCCGTCCTCGACATCGACGACTACGAAACCGATCTGGCCGGTTTTCTCCCCACCACCCGCTACCCCATCGCTCTTCGCGCCCTGGGCGATAAGCTCTACATCGCCGGCCGCGACGCTCTTTCCGTCGTCAGCGCCCCCCGTGACGAGGATCTCGCCCCGCCGCCCGACTTCCCCAAGCCCCAGGATTGGAACCCCCCTCCCATCCGTCACGTGATCTACATCCTCACCGGCGGCCGCCCCCTCGATGGTCCCAACTCCCAACAGTTCGTCCGCCTGGACCAGTTCCATCCTTCCGGGGACTCCGCCGCCACCGGCTATCAATGGTCCACTGCGGCCATCGCCAATCACTGGGTCCGGAAACTCTGGCGCCGCCCGGATCTTTTCCAGACCTTCGAGCCCGCCGCCTTCCCCCCCGCCGGCTATCTCTGGACCAACGCCCTCGCCGCCGGCCTCGCCGTCCGCAACTGGGGTTTGGCGCGCGGCCCCGACCCTGCCCTAGGCCGTTACACGCGGCCAGCCGATTCCTTCCTACAGGACTTCACCGCTTTGGCTCGCTCCAACACCCTCCCGCACTTGCTTCTGGCCCGCCTGGACGGCCCCGACTCCGACGCCGCCCTCGGCCGCCTGGCCGAAACCCTGCGCGCGAGTCCCGCCTGGCCCCGTCTCGCCGTCTTCATCGCGCCCGAGTACGGCCCGCCCTCTCCAGCCCTCCTTCTCAGCCCCTACGCCAAGCCGTGCCCCGCCAGTCTCCGCTACAATAGCCTTTCCCTCCTGCGCACCATCGAGCTCCTGCTCGGCCTCCAACCCATGACCCAATTCGATTCCGCCGCCTATCCGCTTGCCAGCTGCTTTTCCAACACCCCCGACCCAACACCCCAGACCCGCTAAAAATGGCCCAGATCCACGTCTGCTTCCTGTGGCACATGCATCAGCCCTTTTACAAGGATCTGCTGACCGGAGAATACCGTCTCCCGTGGACCCGCATGCATGCCCTGAAGGACTACTACGGCATGGTCAAGATCCTGGACGAGTTCCCTTCCATCCACCAAACCTTCAACCTGGTCCCCTCGCTCGTCGTGCAGATCGAAGAGTACGCTTCCGGCAAAGCCCGCGATCCCTTTCTGATCAACGCCCTCACCCCGGCCGAAAAACTCACCGAAGAGCAGCGCCACTTCATCCTGCTCTATTTCTTTCAGGCCAACCGCGACCGCCTGATCAACCGCTATCCGCGTTACCGGGAGCTGTTCGAGCGCTGGGAAGGCGCGGGCATGAACCTGGCCCACTCCGCCCACTATTTCTCGGCCCAGGACTATCGCGACCTCCAGGTGCTGTCCCAGCTCGCCTGGTTCGACGAGGAGTTCCTGGAGCATGACCTGGAAACCGCGGCCCTGGTGGACCGCGCCCGCGACTACACCCTGGAGGACCAGCAGACCATCGGGCGGAAGGAGCGCCAGATCCTCAACGAGGTTCTGGCCGCCTATCGCGCCGCCGCCGAGCGCCGCCAGATCGAGATCTCCACCACGCCCTTCTACCACCCCATCCTGCCCTTGGTGTGCGACAGCGACATCGGCGCCGAGGCGCATCCCGGCCTCTCGCTGCCCCGCCGTTTCCGCCGTCCGGAGGACGCCCGCGAGCAGCTTCGCCGTTCCCGCGACTTCATCGCCCAGCGTTTCGGCCGCGCCCCGGTGGGCCTGTGGCCCTCGGAAGGCTCCGTTTCCGACGAGGCCCTCGCCCTGGCCGCGGAGACGGGCTTCGAGTGGGCCGCCAGCGATCAGGGCGTCCTCGAAAAGACGCTCTGGAGCGCCTGCGCCGGTCCCGGCGGACGCCTCTATCAGCCCTTTCTCTGGGAGCGCGACGGCCGCCGCCTGCACCTCCTGTTCCGCGACCACTTCCTGAGCGACCTGATCGGATTCGTTTTCTCCCGCATGGACCCCGAGCCCGCCGCCGACGACCTCGTGCGCCGCCTCTACCACATCGCCGAGCCCTGCCTGCAAGCGGGCCGCGACATCCTCATTCCCGTAATCCTCGACGGCGAAAACGCCTGGGAATATTACGACCACAACGGCCGCCCCTTCTTGCGCGCCCTCTATCGCCGTCTCGCTGCCGACCCCCAATTCTCCGTCCTGACGGTAAGCGAAGCCCTGCGGCGCCTGCCCGCCGAGTCCTTGCACCACATCTCCCCGGGCTCCTGGATCAACGGCAACTTCGACATCTGGATCGGCGCCCAGGAAGACAACCGCGCCTGGAACCTGCTGGGCGAGGCCCGCCAGTTCGTCGATCGCGCCACCAAGGTGGCCCCCACCGCCTACGACATCGCCTACGAGGAGATCCTGATCGCCGAAGGCTCCGATTGGTGCTGGTGGTACGGTCCGGAGCACGAAACAGCCAACCGGGTCGAGTTCGACGAGCTGTTTCGCGCCCACCTGTCCAACGTGTACCGCATCCTGGGCGGCGAGCCCCCCGAAGAACTGGCCCACCCCCTCATCCGGAGCGAAGAAAAGGCCCTGCTGGTTCCGCCCAGCGGCTATGTCCGGCCGGTAGTCGATGGCGAGATTACGTCCTATTTTGAATGGCTCGGCGCCGGCCTCTACCGCCCCAGCCGGCGGGCGGGGGCCATGCACGGCGGGCGCTTCCTGGTCCAGGAAGTCCACTTCGGCACCGACGGCGCCAGCTTCTTCCTGCGCATCGACTTCGTGGCTAATGAGCTGGCCCACGTCCCCGGCATGGAAATCCGCCTCACCCTGGAAGGCGAAGCCGGTGGGCACGCCCGCGCCCGCTATGCGTTCATCCTGGGTCCCGGCTCGGTCCAGGTCCACGAAGGCGATCCTCTGTCGATGGAGGTGCGCTTCGGCGGTATTTTCGAGCTGCGGCTTCCTCTGGACGGCGCCGGCAGGATCCAGTTCCAGGTCTCGCTGTGGCACGAAGCCCTGCCCCTGGACGCTCTGCCGGTGGAAGGATGGATTGAACTGGAAACCCACGACCCCGGCGAATGGACCGCCTAACTAGCTATATCTAGCCTACAACTGATCCCGGAGGCGTTCCAAAGCGATGCGTACCAACTGGCTGCGGGTGCGCACGCAGAACTTCTCAAAAAGCTGTTGCAGGGCCGATTTGACGGAGCTTTCCGAGATTCCCAGTTGCGCGCCGATTTCCTTGTTGGCCAAGCCCTCCAGCAACAGTCGCAGCACGTCCCGCTCTCGCTCGGTGAGGCGGTTCGAGCGGTCCGCGCGGGCCTCCGGCCGCCCGGCCCGTAACAGGGCGGTCAGATAGCGCTGGTCCAGATAGGTTTCGCCTTCCATCACCCGGCGGATCGAGCGGGCCAGCAAGTCCGGGGGACTGTGCTTGAGGAAGATGCCGGAGGCGCCTTCCGAGAGCACCCGCACCGCGTCGGTCTCGCTCAAGCCCGCCGTTACCACCAGCACCCGGCAGGGGAAGCCCAGCTCGCGGGCCCGGCGCAGAAACTCGGTGCCGCGCTCCTGGCCCAGATCGAAATCCAGCAACACCAGGTCCACCGGATGGGCGGCCAAGGCGCGCACGGCCTCCTCGATCGAACCGCAGGGCGGGAGCATCTCAAAGTCGGGCTCGGGCTCCAGAAGCCTCACTACGCCTTCGCGCAGCAGGGCGTGATCGTCGAGCAGCAGGATGCGGGTTTTGCCTGCGATCGTGGCGGTCATGTGGGAACCAGCTTAACCAGGAAACAACTGCCCACCGGCCGGTGCTCGTAATGCAGGTCGCCGGCAAAGGAACGTACGATAGCCCGGGAGACGTAGAGTCCCAGTCCGGTAGCCTCGGCGCCGGGTTGCAGCGGCTGAAACAGGCGGTCGGGCACCGGCACGCCGTGCCCCGTGTCTTCGAAACGGATCAGGAGGCGGTCCTGTTCGAGGGACGCGGCCACGGTCAGCTCCTTCCTTTCGACGTCGCTCATGGCGCGAAAACTGTTCTGGGCCAGGTTGAGAAACACCTGCAACAGGGCGTGATGATCGCCGCGCACCAAGGGCAGCGCCGGGCAGACTTTCCAGGACAATCCGACTTCCGCCTCGCGAAAGGACGGCTCGATGAGCACGCGCAGCTCGTCGAACACGTCGTGGAGGTCCACCGCAACGGTGGCTCGTTCCGAGCTGAGGCGCAGCTCCGAGGAGGCGATCTTTTCGAGTCCCTTGACCAGAGTCCCCAGGGCGCGGTAATCCTCGCTCGACTCCAGTTGGTGGAGGCGTCCCAGATTGGCGTGCGTCACCGCCGCGGCGGCGCACAGATTCCGGATCTCGTGCAACAGGGCCATCACCAGAATCTGCGACGTGGTCATCACCGCATGCAGGCCCAGGCCTTCCCGGTCCCGCAGTTCTTCCGAGCCGTCGCACACGATCGCGGCCAGCCGGGGGCCGGACATGGTGCGGTAGGTGGAAAACCAGACCTGGGCCAGGAAGGGCTCCCCGTTCTGTTTGCGGCCGGTACATTCCACCGTGCTTCGGAAGGAGCGTTGCGGGCCCTCCCGAGTTGTTACGCCGCCCAGCACCGGCAGGTAAGGGTCGATACAATGTCCGGCCAGGAAGCCCGGAGCGCAACCCAAAAGCCGGTGGGCCGCTTCGTTGGCGAGCAGCACCCGGCCCTCGCCGTCCAGGGTCAGGATCGCCGCCGGGCTGCTGTCGATCAGCACGCGAAGCTGCTCCTCCGCCTCCTGGCGAAGAGCCGACTGTTCCAGCGCCTGCTGCCGCGCCCGGACCAGCTCTCTCACAAACAGGGCGACGCCGAAATACGCGAAGCCCGCCTGCACCAGGCCCACGAAAGCATTGGTTTGCCAGGCCGTCGGAGAGAACGCCTCCCGCAAAAGCGCGCAGCCCACGGCCAGGACGAAAACCTTCCAGCGCGTCAGGAAGTATCCCGCAATCAGCATGGGGAAGACGTAGGCGAACCCCAGCGACAGGTTGGTATCGGTCTTCCAGTCCAGCAGCGCGATCACCGCGATCAACGCCGTGTTCGCGGCCAGAATGCCGGTGCGGCTCTTCGTGATGTTCTTCGCCAGCTTCACAGTCCCACTGTCGAGCTTGCGCCATGCGGCGGGGTGAATGCAAGCCTCTAGGGGAAATTGGAGGCGAAGCTGAGCGTTTGGCCCTATAAATACCCTTCCACCAGCGCCCACCAGTCGTCCTGGAAAATCCGTCTCTTGGTTTCATCGCGGCCCTCCGCTCCTCGGGGAAACCCCGCGAGAGGCTGAGGGTTTGGCCTTAGGATACAACCGTCTTTTGATAGGTCGCTGTCGGCTGCAAGATAGCTTGTAGTCACCGGCCCGGTGAGTTTATTCTGACCACGTCTTCGCGACAAACACTTTTCCAAGGAGAGAGACACAATGACCAGGATTTACAACATGCTCCAGACGCTGCGCTCCGACAAACGAGGCCAGGATCTGGTGGAATACGCGCTGTTGGCCGGCTTCATCGCGGTGGCGGCGGGTGCGATTCTGCCCAACATCTCGGGCAGCATCAGCACGATCTTCAGCAAGATGGCCTCGGTGCTCGTCAACGCCGGCGGGTAACCGTCAGATGTGGATGGCGCGCTGGTCTACGGCCAGCGCGGCTTCCTTGAGGGCCTCGGCCAGGGTCGGGTGGGCGTGAGAGAAGCGGGCGATATCCTCGCTCGACGCCTCGACCGCGATCGCGACGGCGGCTTCCGCAATGAGGTCGCCGGCGCGAGGGCCGAGAATGTGGACCCCCAGGAGACGGTCGGTCCGGGCCTCGGCCAGCATCTTGACCGTGCCTTCCAGTTGACCGAGCGCGCGGGCGCGGCCGTTGGCGCGGAAGGGGAATACGCCTTTACGGTACTCGATGCCGGCGGCGGTCAGCTCCTCTTCGGTCTTACCTACTGACGCTATCTCGGGGTTCGTGTACACCACGCCAGGGATGGCGTCGTAGTTGACGTGGCCGTATCCGGTGACGATGCGCTCCACGCAGGCGATCCCTTCCTCCTCCGCCTTGTGCGCGAGCATGGGACCGCGGATCAGGTCACCGATGGCGTAGACGCCGGGAGCGGCGGTGGCGAAGTGGTCATCGACCGGGACGCGGCCTGTGGCGTCAAGCTGAAGGCCGGCCGAGTCCAGACCCAGGTTCTCGGTGTTGGGGACGCGTCCGACGGCCAGGAGAACGCGGTCGGCGCGCAGAGGCTGGGCGCCCTCGCGCTCGACCACGCACTCCGGGCCGTCCACACGCGCGGCGGTGACGCGGCTCCCGAGTTGGAACTGCAATCCCTGCTTCTCGAAGATCGCCTGGGCTTCCCGGGCCATTCCGGCGTCCATGCCGGGCAGGATGCGGTCCAGGTATTCGACTACGGTGACTTCGGCGCCCAGCCGTCGCCACACCGATCCCATCTCCAGGCCGATGTAGCCGGCTCCGATCACGATCAGGCGCCGGGGAACCTCCGGATACGACAGCGCCTCGGTGCTGGTTCCGATGCGGTCGCCGTCGAGTTCGACGCCTCGAAGTCCCGCCGTCTTGCTGCCCGTGGCCAGAATCACGTGCCGGGCCTCGATCGCGGTGTCGCCGGCGATGACGCGTCCGGGCCCCTCCAGGCGGGCCTGGCCCTGGTAGCGGGTGACTCTGTTCTTCTGGAACAGCGCCGCGACGCCCTGGGTCAGGGTGCGGACGACGCGATCCTTGCGGGCGAGCATGGCGGCCAGGTCCAGCTCGAGCGAGCCGATGCGAACGCCGTGCTCGCCGTATTTCTCCTGGGCTTCGGCGTACAGTTCGCTCGATTCGAGCAGAGCCTTGCTGGGGATGCACCCGATGCGCAGGCAGGTGCCGCCCAACGCCGGTTCTTTCTCGACGCAGGCGACGTTCAGTCCAAGCTGGGCGGCGCGGATGGCGGCTACGTAGCCCCCGGGTCCGGCGCCGATGACGACCAGGTCGTGTGCGGGACTCCTCACGGTGAATCGGCGATGGCCACGTCCAAGACCGCAAGTCCCTCCTGAACCGCGGCCTCGAGAAGTTGCCGGTCCGCGCAAACAAAGGAGGGGCGTTCGGTAACCTTGGACCGCAGGGTTAGACAACCGGCCAGTTGCAGGGCATCGTAGGCCCGCAGGGCATGTCGATCCAGCAGCCCGGAGGCCTCTTCCATCACGGCCTCCGTGACGGGCTGCGTCGTGTAGCGGTCTTGCAGATGCCGGTCCATCCTAGTGATCAGTTCTTCCGCCGCGGCCGGGGGAACGTCTCCCGCCCGCTGACGTCTGCGCACAGCGGAACGGAATTCCACGCGGGTGAGGCTTAGAATCACCAGCGTATGGCCGGCGGCGCGTCCGGCCAGAAGGAGCATGGCCTCCGTCCCCGGTTCGCGCACATAGAGCTTGACGAGGGCGCTCGTGTCCAGGTAGTACAGGCTCAAGACTACCTGCGCTCCTGGAGTACGGTCTCAGAAAGGAGCTCGCCGGCGATGGCAAGGGGCGCGAAATCCAAATCCCCGCGGGCGTCGCGTTTCAGGATCTGACGCACCTCGCCCAGAGGACGATTGAGTCGGATGGTGGTGACCGGGTACGCCGGATTCTTTGGATTTGGCACCTTGCTGGTCAAGATCCAGTTTTTCTGGATCGCTTCCGCCAATACTTGCTGACGATCGCGCTGCTCCACCGCCCAGGCATAACCCTGCTGCAGCAGATACGCATCGCGGAACCATTTCAGCGCGACAAACCCGAGCTGCGGGTCTTCCTCGGCCCGCGCCAGGGCCAGAATCAGGTCGTGGACGCGATTGCTTGACGGTGCGGGTGCCGGAGCCACCACCTCGGGCGATTGTCCAATATCTGTCGGTTCGTCTTTTTGCGAATTGGACTGCGGCGACGGATCGTTATCATAAGAAACCGACACGAACCCGGACTCCGGGGACCAACTGTCGCCAGGAGCAGTCCTCTTGACCTGCCGGTCGGTCTTAGCGTGGCGGAGCGAAACCTCCACGTGTTTCCCCTTTGGGGGGGCAATCCTCAGGAGGGGCTTTACCTCTTCGGGAAGTTGCTGGGCGTACTTTGGAAGAGACTGCAAAGCGCGAGCAATCTCAGACTGATCCTCGGCGATTGTTCTTTTGGTGTTAGTCATGCTATCTCCTTTGAGCTCTATCTAAATTAATGTTAATTATAAGATTCTAAAAGACTTTAGTCGGCGCATCGTTCCCTAAGATTGTCCGACGCATTATAGTATACTATAAGGCAAATAGTGCATGCAAGCCTTTTTTTCTGGCGCTCCTGCCGGCGCGTCAGACCTCGATCAGCATCCGCGCCGGCGTTTCGATGACTTCCTTGATGTGCTTCAGAAACGTCACCGCTTCGCGGCCGTCGATGAGGCGGTGGTCGTAGGTGAGGGCCACGTACATCATGGGCCGCACCACTACCTGACCTTCGCGGGCCACCGGGCGATCCTCGATGGCATGCAGCCCGAGGACGCCGCTCTGGGGCGGGTTCACGATGGGGGTCGAGAGCAGAGAGCCGTAAATGCCGCCGTTGGAGATGGTGAAGGTCCCGCCTTGCAGCTCCTCGACCTTGAGTTTGCTGTCGCGGGCGCGCTGGGCAAAATCGGCGATGGCCCGCTCGATCTCGGCGAAGCTCCAGCGCTCGGCGCGGCGCAGTACCGGGACCACCAATCCCTTGCCGCCACCTACGGCCACGCCAATGTCGTAGTAATTTCGATAGACGATGTCCGTACCGCGGATTTCGGCGTTGACGGCGGGGACGAGCTTCAGGGCGTCCACGGCGGCTTTGACAAAGAACGACATCAGGCCCAGCTTGACGCCGTACTTCTCTTGGAAAGCGGCGCCAAAGTCGCGCCGGAGGGCGATCACGGCCGACATGTCGATCTCGTTGAAGGTGGTCAGCAGCGCGGCGGTCTGTTGAGCTTCGACCAGGCGGGCGGCGATGCGCCGGCGCAGAAGGCTCATGGGGACCACTTCCTCCTCGCGGCCGCCGGCAGGCGGTGAAGCCGGCGTTTCGACGTGCCGGAGGACGTCCTCTTTGAGCAGCCGGCCGCCGGGGCCGGTGGGGGTAACCTCGCCGGGCTGGAGGTTATGCTCGGCCAGAGCTCGGCGGGCGGCCGGCATTACTGCGGCGTTCGGCTTGGCCCCGGCGCCCGCGGCGCCCGCTTCGATATAGCCGATCACGTCGCCGACACGGCAAGCCTCCCCATCCTTCTTAAGCACCTGTGCCAAACGCCCCTCTACCGGTGCGGGCAACTCCACCGCCGCCTTGTCGGTTTCGATCTCCACCACCACCTCGTCGCGCTCGACATGGTCCCCTTCCTGCTTCAGCCACCGGCCGATCTGGACTTCGGTGATCGACTCCCCCGACGCAGGCACCTTCAACTCAACCGGCATAGGCCCTCTCCAGCAATTGCTTCTGCTCCAGCTTGTGACTCGACGCCGACCCCGTGGCCGGGCTCGCCGAGGCGGGACGGCACACCCCCGAAAACGGCCACCGTCCCAACAACTTCTCCCCGAACCGCGCCCGCATGTACCGCCAAGCCCCCATGTTCTCGGGCTCTTCCTGAACCCACATCACCGGGGTCCCCTGCGGATACCGCTCCAGCGCCGCCACCAAGGTCCCCTCCGCCAGCGGATACAACTGCTCCACCCGCACCACCGCCACGTCGGGACGCCGGCGTTCCATCAGCTCGTAGTAAATCTTTCCAGTACACAGAAGTACCCGCCGCACCGGGGCGGCCCCCTCGTCCGGGATGACCCGCTGGAACCGGCCCCCGGCCAGATCCCCCAGCGGCGAGACGCACTGCGGATGCCGCAGCAAGCTCTTGGGGGTCAGCGCCACCAGAGGCTTGCGCCAGGGCCGCACCACCTGCCGCCGCAGGCAGTGGAAATACTGCGCCGGCGTGGTCGGATACACCACCTGGATGTTGTCCTCGGCGGCGATCGACAGGAAGCGCTCCAGCCGGGCGCTGGAGTGCTCCGGCCCTTGCCCCTCCAAGCCGTGGGGCAGCAGCAGCACCAGGCCGCTGAGGCGATGCCACTTGTCCTCGGCGCTCGAAATAAACTGGTCGACGATCACCTGGGCCACGTTGAAGAAATCGCCGAACTGGGCTTCCCAGGCCACCAGGCCGTCCGGCCCATCGAGGCTGTAGCCGTACTCGAAGCCGAGCACCCCTACCTCGGAGAGCGGACTGTTGCAGATCTCGACCGGCGCCTGATCGGCGGCCAGGTGCTGCAAGGGCATGTAGGTGCGGCCGTCCTGGAAGTCGTGCAGGACGGAGTGGCGCTGGCTGAAGGTACCGCGCTCGGTGTCCTGACCGGTGAGCCGGACGCGGTAACCGCCGGTGGCCAGCGAGGCCAGCGCCAGGGCCTCGGCGGTCGACCAGTCGAGCGGGCGCTTGCCCAGGGCCATCTCGCGCCGCGCGACCATCATCCGCTGCAGCTTGGGGTGGAGGTGGAAGTCCTTGGGGACCTGCGTCTGAAGCTCCAGCAAATGGGACAAGCGCTCCCGATCCACGCCCGTATCAACCTCCGGCGTCTCCGCGTCGGGACCGCCCCGGTAAGGTTTCCAGATGCCCCCGTAGGCCTGGGAGCGGGGCACGTAATCGTCGCTGCGGGCGACGGCCAGTTCCTGCTCCAGGTGGTCGTAGCGCTCGGCGGCGATCTGGTCGGCCTCCTCGCGGGTGAGGCCGCCCAGTTCCAGCAGGTGCTCCAGGTACCCTTCGCGGACCGGCTTGCGCTGCTCGATGGCCCGGGAGAGGAGGGGCTGGGTGAAGCTCGGCTCATCGCCCTCGTTGTGGCCCAGGCGCCGGTAGCCGTACATCTCGATCACCACATCGCGCTGATACTCGAGACGGAAGTCCATGGCCAGCCGGATGACCTGGGCCACCGCCTCGGGGTCCTCGCCGTTGACCAGGAACAGCGGGATCTGGAGCATGCGCGAGAGGCTGCCCGCGTAGAGGCTGGAACGGGACTGCTCCGGCTCGGTGGTGAAGCCGAGCTGGTTATTGACAATGACGTGGATGGTCCCGCCGGTAGCGTAGGCCGCTACCTCGCTCAGGTTGAGCGTCTCCTGCACCACGCCCTCGCCGGGAAACGCGGCATCGCCGTGAATCAGCAGGACCATCCCCCGCCTCCGCTCGGCGTCGCCGGCCCGGTCCTGCTTGGCCCGCATCCGGCCCAGCGCCACCGGGTTGACGAACTCCAGGTGACTGGGGTTGAAACACAGCGACAGGTGCACGTGGCGGCCCGCCGCGGTCAGCCAGTCCGAGCTATGTCCGACGTGGTACTTGACGTCCCCGCGACCCTCGTACAAGGACGGGTCCTTATCCTCAAACTCCCGGAAGATCTGCCGGGCGCCTTTGCCCAGGATATTAGCCAGCACGTTGAGCCGTCCCCGATGGGCCATCCCCAGCACAATCTCGTCGATACCGTGTTCCCCGGCCTGCTCGATGGCCAGGTCCAGCAGCGGGATCAGGCTCTCGCATCCCTCCAGCGAGAAGCTCTTCGCGCCGGTGAACTTTTTCTGGATGAACTCCTCGAAGATGACGGCGTCGGTGAGGCGCGTGAGGATGCGGATCTGCTCCTGGCGGCTCAACTGGATGTGGTTCTGGGTGCTCTCCATGCGGTCCTGAAGCCAGTGCCGGACCCCCAGGTCGTCGATGTGCATGAACTGCACCCCGATCGAGCGGCAGTAGGTCGTCCGCAGGCTCTGGACAATCGCCGAGAGCGGCCGCATTTCGGACCCGGTGCGGGTGCGGATGGAGAACTCGGTGGCCATATCGGCGGCGGAGAAACCGTAGTATTCGAGTTCGAGCTCGGGCGGATGAGGGCGGGGCAGGCCCAGCGGGTCAAAGCGGGCGATGGTGTGGCCCCGGACCCGGTAGTTGCGGACCAACTGGTCCAGGCGATCCTGTAGCAGCGCGACCTCGACTCCGGGGCGGCCGTTGTGACCGGCGGGCGGGTTGAAGACACTGCAATTGCGGAACGACGGCCCCGGCTGCCACTGCGGAGTGGACCCGTTCTCGCGGTCCATCTCGTCGAAGTAACCGCGCCAGTCGGGAGGCACCGACGCCGGATCGCGCCGGTAGTCGGCATAGAGCCCCTCCACGAACGCTAAGCTCTGGCTGTCCACGTTACATTTTGGCGCCGAGCAGCTCTACTTCGAGGCCTTGGCCGTCGCGGGCCGAATACTCTTTGAAGCGCTGGATCCGCCACAGGGGCAGGGCTACTATGGTCGAGGCCTGGTCGGTGGGATCGGGCAGCAGCCGCAGCTTCACGGGCTCCGAGGCGGCGATCCTGGCCGCATTCTCCGGCGTCACGAAGCCGATCAGGACGACCGTCCCGTCCCCCAGCTTGTGGACCTCGAACGATTGATATTTGTACTGATGAAACAGAGGCGCCTCGCCGACGGCCGGCGCATACGTGTAGCCGTAGACGCCGTTGGGGAGCCGGAGCAGTCCCGTGCCGTCCTCAGGATCGTGGAGCAGCCTTACCTGGTGCTTTTCCCGGAGAGGTTGCCGCTGCTCCTCCCCGGGGGTGGTTCCGGTCTGAGCGTCCGTGGGCATTCACTACTGGATACCACGAAACGGGACAGTGGGGCGGCCCCCCCGGGCCGCAGCCGGCCCCCTGGCCGGCTCATTGCGGAGTTCGAATATGCGGTCGGAGCTACGGTTCATCCAGCCGAAAACTCACCGTGATGGTGGTGACCACCTCCAGCGGCGCGCCGTTGAGCAAAGTCGGTTGGTACCGCCACTGGCGGACGGCGTCCAGGGCGGCCTTGGTCAGCTCCGCATCCGGGGAACTGAGGACCACCGGCTCGGCGGTGGACCCGTCGGTCAGGATGACCGTCCGAATCAGGACCACGCCCTCGACGCCATTGGCTCGGGCCCGCTCGGGATAGCCTGGCGGCTGCCCGAACACCAGCTTGGTAGGCTGCACATTGCCGCCCACTCGAACGCGGCGGGGTCGCGCCGCCGGCGCTGGCCGGCCGGCCGCCCGAACCTCAATCGACTCCCGGACCTCCCCCGGTTGCAGCACGATGTCCACACGCACCGGCTGCCCGGCAGCGGGAACCACCACCGTCTGCATGTGGAAGCGAAAGCCCTGGCCGCCGACCGTTAACTGGTACCGGCCCGAGGCCACCTCGGGAAAGCTGAACTCGCCCACCTGCCCGGTCTTCACCGTGGCGTTTTGCCCGGTGGCGGCAGCGAGCAGGATCACCTCCGCGCCGGGAACCACGCCGCCGCTGACGTCATACACGGTCCCCACCACGCTTCCAGCGCCGGGAGCGGCCCGCAGCGCGGCCAGCGGAACCAGCAGCGCCAGCACCGCCGCGGCGGCGAGAACGGCGGCGCGACGGGTGAGATCGCCCCGGCGGCGGTTCTGGTCGAGAAGGGCCAGCAGCCGGCCTTCAAATCCGGACCGCTGGGCCATGGCCACGGCTCCGGGCAAGGGCCGCAGCGAGCCCGCCATCTCCAGCAGGCGCCCGGCGTAGTCGGACGCCTTGACCCCGGCGGCCAGCACCCGGTCGTCACAGGCCTGCTCGCGCTCCTGCCGCATCCGCGCCGCCGCCAGCCACACCAGCGGATGGAACCAGTAGAGTACGCAGGCCAGTTGAGCCAGCGCCTGAGTCCAGCCGTCATGGCGGACGATGTGGCCCATCTCGTGGAGGAGAACCATGCGGCGGTGTTCCGCATCCCATTGTGTGGCCTCGGCCGGCAGCAGAATCACCGGGCGCCACAGACCCCACACCAGGGGCACTCGAATCCGGTCACTCTGACCGAGCCGCACCGGAACCTCCGCATCCGCCACCGCGCCGGCACACCGCTCAATCCGCACCAGCCGCCAGGCGCCGGCCAGGAACCAGGCGGCCACGGCTATCGCTCCGCTGGCCCACCCCACCAGCACCCAGTCGGACCCGGCCGGAGCGGTCGCCGGCGCCGCCAGCGGGGCGGCTGCGCGCACCACCAGCGCCGTCTGCGACACCAGCGGTCCGGGCGCCGGAACCGTCCACCAGGGAACCACCGCCAGCAAAGCGGGCAGCAGCACTAACCCCGCGAGAGCCGCGCACCACACCAGGTGGCGCGTGGCCGCCGAGGCCCGGCGCAGGGCCAGGCTCGCCACCCAGGCCGCCGCTACCAGTACCGTTCCCTTCCAGGCAGCCGCGAGTATCATGGTCCTCATCGTCCTTCCCTCCTTGCTTTCTCAATCCGTTCCGCCAGCTTGTCCAACTCTTCCGGGCGGAGCCGTCCGGCCGAGGTATCCAGCAACGCCGCCACCGCTTGCTCCGCCGAGCCGTTAAAGAAGGTCTCGACCAGATGCGCCAGAGCCGATCGCCGGGCCCGGTCCCGCGGTACGGCCGGCCGGTAGACGTAGCGCGGCCCCTCGGCCTCGTGCCGGACATGGCCCTTTTCCTCCAGGATCCGGAGCAGAGCCCGCACCGCCGAGTAACTCGGCGCTTCCGGGAGACCCTCATGCACGCCGGCGGCCGTGGCCCGGCCGCGCCGATAAAGAAGGTCGAGTATCTGCCGCTCCCGGCGGCTCAGGCTAAGATGCGGTTTCCTGCTCATGGCGGTGCTGAAAAACTAGCAGTATGCTAAAAATTTAGCATGGGACGGAGGGTTTGTCAAGGACGAATAGGCTATTACAAGATCTGTTTATAATCAGAGGGCGACCTCCTCGGAATTGACCCAGGGACGGAAGAGGGCCGGCCTCACCCAGCAGCGCGCGGGCGAGCAGTTCGGCATTTCCCAGGCGTACCTGGCTCTGTTGGAAGGCGGCCGGCGGCGAATCTCGCCCCAGTTGGCCGCTCAGGCCGCGGAGCATTACCAACTTCCCCCCACCGTATTGCCCTTAGAGGAAATCGATCTGCCGGCCCACAGGGAACCGTCCGAAGTTTTGGCGAATCTGCTGTCCGCTCTGGGATATCCCGGATTCCTGTACCTGCGGGCTCGAGAGAAAAGGAACCCGGCGGCCGTGCTTCTGGCGGCCTTGAGGTGTCCCGATCTGGAAGCGCGGGTGGTGGAAGCTCTGCCGTGGTTGATCCTAAGGTGGTCCGACCTCCCCTGGCCGTGGATCGTGCGAGAGGCCAAGGCCGGCGAGCTGCAAAACAGGCTCGGATTCCTGGAGAACCTGGCGCGTCGCTTGGCCGCGGATGCCGGGGTGCGGTCCAAGCTGGAGTCCGTCGAGCGAGAGCTGGAGCGGGCGCGGCTGGTTCGCGAGGATACGCTCTGTCAGGATTCTATGACGGAAGCGGAGAGTCGATGGCACGCCGACTTTCGACCACCCCAAGCCCGGCACTGGAACCTGCTGACGGACTTTGCTCCGTCCCACATCCGTTATGCCGCCTGACCACCCTGCGGAGCCCTGGCGCTCCTTGGGAGGCGCGGCCCGCCTTTGGTCGTCGCCTGCGGCGCCGAGTTAGCCCTGTTGTTTGATCACTCGCTCATACTCGTCGTGTGGACCGATCCAGACCCAGATGAAATCCGCACCATCACTCAACTGCGAGCGCGCGGTAATTGGGCCCGACCCTCACCGACCACAGCTTTCCGACCTTCTTGAAACGCAGCGAAGGGTGCGCTCAGTTCTGCTTCAGGAGATGGAAGTTCTGTCGGGCCCACTCCCTGGAGAATCTCTGGCAAACGCGCAAAGCAGGTCCGGAAACCGGCGGTGGTGCGATGTATGCATAGGTCCTTGAGAGTCCCCGTGGCCTTCTCCTCACGCGCCTCACGCACCAAGAAATCGAGCCTTCCAGCCCGAGAATCGGCTTCGATCTCCTTGTCCCACCGCTCCCAGTCTTTCTCTGACAACCACCGGAAGAGCTCGGTGAACTCCTCACTGGGAAGTCTCTCGATTTCTACCTTAAGTTCATCTATCTTCGACATGGTGCTTCCCTTCCCAGGCTACCTCGCCAGGGCTCTCAGCCGTCAGCATCGGCCTTGGAGTGAGACAACTCGCTGCGCCAGCGCCACTCGTCGGTTGCAGCGCCCTGCTTCCCCCCACGGAGCCCGACGGCACACCAGACCTCTGACACCCGGTACCGCCGCCTGACTGCAAGGACTCATCATACCATCCAAGCGTAAGACGCTCCGGCGTAGCCGCTGCTGCCGGTATGGCTGACGGCTGGGGCATCACCCGCCGCCCGGTTTTTGGGCGGCCGGGTGCATGCCCTGGTTAGCCAGGGACGGTCTCTACCGAGGCTGGGAGCTTGCTGACGGTGAGCTTCTGGAGGTCGACTTTCGCGCCGGCATTGTCAATGTCGATTCCAACAAGATTGC
Organism: Terriglobia bacterium; assembly: GCA_041477815.1. Lineage (GTDB taxonomy): Bacteria > Acidobacteriota > Terriglobia > Bryobacterales > JACQDG01 > JBGOUV01. The sequence continues at coordinate 19,064 of JBGOUV010000076.1, forward strand.
CGTCAGCGTCGTAGTCAAGCACTACTCCCTCGGAGATCTCCCGGCTTTCGACGCTCGTTCGCTCCGCAAGATCGATGTACAACGAATCTGTTTCAGGATAGTAGTTCAGTTTCATGGCTTGAACCGCCGATCTGGGAACGCGTTGTGGATGGTCACCTGGTCTTCGAGCGTGATGACTCTCAAAAAGCGTCCCTCCAATTCTGGCACCTCCGCCCAAAAGCGATAACGATTGCTCTCCTGGGGCTCCGACCGAATTGGCTTCTCTATGACCCGGATGCACCACTCCCTTTTCAAGTATGGGCGCTTCCGGAGAACCTCGTTCTCGAAGTAGTCCGTGAAGCGATACGCCGCCACAACCCCAAGGATACCGCAGTTGCAGCATCGCGAACCTGGCCGCCTCGCTGGCTAACGACCTGGGCGCTCAGGCGCGGCCCGCCGTTGGCCGTCGCCTGCAGCGCCTTCGTTAGGCTGCCATTCCTTGGGCTTATCTTCGCGCGATCCCAAACGATGCAATACGGCGGCCTTGTCGTCGGCGATCACTAGATCACTAACCGACGGAGTGATGAGCATGCCCTTCGCAAAGCCAAATGGCACGACGAAACGCTTGACTTGGCCATTCGATTGATAAGTTACCACTACATCATAAAGCGCCTCGTTTTCGTAGTTGACCTCTTGCGTAGAAGGCGTTCGGGGCATGACATCCAGCACCTTGCTGCCGGGCAAAGCCTGCTCAACAACGAGTGGAACCGACTGGAACAGCCGACCGGTACGTAGGGCTTCGGGGTCCAACCGGGTGCGCCACAATCGTTGGACGAGCACGGTCCCCAGAATGCCGATCACTAATCCAATGGCCAGACCGAGGGTGAGTTTCCGCATGAATATGTCAGCCTAACGCAGAGGATTTTTAGCCCGGCGGTTGCGGCCCGCGAAACCCGAGCAGAGGCAGAAACGTTCGGGCCGCAACCGCTGGGCTAAA
>JBGOUV010000351.1:0-7481 GCA_041477815.1 Terriglobia bacterium
GGTGCGGACCCCAACGCCGGCGATCAGGGAGCTTTCCGAGAGGAATTGGGGCAGCGGGCCGGGGGTCCGGGCCCGCCAGTCGCCGACCAGGCGAAGAGAGAGGTACGGCCGGATCGGGAGCCGCCCCAGCCGGAACTCGGTCTTCAGTTGGGCGTATTGGAAGACGTCGTGATACCGGCTGGAGAACATCGGGAGCGTCCATAGGCTGGTCTCGATCCGGCGCAGCGGCGGCGCCAGGTTGTTGTACGCCCGGCGGGCCTGGGCGGCGAGCTGCGGGTCGGGACTGCTCATGGCCTTCTCGAAGTAGCGGACCGCCTCGCGGTCGTTCTTCAGGATGTTGTAGACTACCCCAATCTGATAGGCAACCTGATCGTCGTCCGGGTCGATTTCGTAGGCAGTGCGGAACTCGCGGAGGGCCTCCGGCAGGTAGCTCCGGGCCAGGCTCTTCTCGGCGAGTTGTTTGTGGGGCAGGGCGGAACGGTCGCGTCCCTCCAGCGCCCGGCGGGCGCGCCGGGCCAACTCGCGGTCGGTTCCGGCGGCGACTTTTTCCAGCAGCGGCCGCGCCAAGGGTAGTTGCTGGCGCTCCAGGTAAAGGAACCCGAGCTGGGCCGCGGCCAGCAGATCGTTCGGGTCCTGCTCGACCACGGTCCGGAGTTCCTGGAGGGCTTCGTTCTGGCGGTGGAGGGCCAGCCAGAGGAACGCCAGCTCGCGGCGCAGGGCGGTGTTCGGCGGGTCGAGTTCCAGGGCGCGGCGGTACTCGTTGGCGAAAGGGTGCCGGTCGGGCAGGCGCGTACGCGCCCGCTCGGCCAGACGGGTCTGGCTCGAGCGCGCGGCCACCAGCCACGCTCCCACGGCCCCCTCGCGGTCGCCGGCATCCCAGCGCGTCCGAGCCAGATCGAGCAGCGTCTCCTCCCGGCGCGGGAGAATCTGCCAGGCGGCCAGATACTCGGCGGCGGCAGGTCCGGGCTGGCGGTGCTTTTCGAGGTTCCGGGCCAGCTCCAGGCGCGCGGCGCGGTTGTGCGGGTCCTGCTGAACGGCCGCCTGCCACCGCTCGATCGCCTGCCGCAGCGAGCCGTCCACGCGGGAGAAGGCCTCGGCCGCGGTCTTGGCGGACTCCGGATCGCTGGACTGGCGGACCTGGTCGAACAACTCCAGGGCCCGCTCCTCACGACCCGTCTCGTGGCACAGGAAGGCCAACTCCAGCGCCACCCGCTGGTCGGCCGGATCGAGCGACAGCGCCTGCTCGAAGACCTCTCGCGCGGACTCGGTCTCGCCCACCTTCAGATAGGCGTAGGCCAGGTCTTTGCGGATCCCGGCCCGTCGCGGCGCGGCCTTCACGGCCACCAGGAACTGATCGATGGCCTCCAGGTACTGCTTCTGTTGCAAGTACCGATAAGCTTTTTCTAGGGGATCGGCGGCGGGATCCTGTGGTTGCGCGGGTAACACCAAACACGCAAGCACCAGCAGCGTATATCTCACTGTCGGCGCCTCGCTAGGGTAGTCTTGCCTTATCTGACCATAGAAAGGGGTGCGAGTGCAAGCGCGGTTCCCAGACCGCCCTACCGGTTGTACTTCGGGACCGCCCCCCGCATCCGGCCCCACACCGCGTCGCAGGCCTCCAGGGTTCCCGGATCGAGCGGCGGAGCCTCCACCACGCGCAGATTCTCCTCGAGCTGTTCCATCCGCGACGCCCCCAGGATCACCCCGTCCGCACCCGGCTGCTGCAAGACCCAGCGCAGCGACAAGTCCACCAGCGTCCGCCCGCAGGCGGCCGCCACGCGCCCCAACGCCTCCACGGCATCAAACATCTGATCGTGCCAGTAGCGATTGAGATACATCTGGTTGCTGTCGAACCGCGTTCCGGCGAGGGGCCCCGACTCGCGCTGCTGCTTGCCGGTGAGCATCCCGCCGGCCAGGGGGTTGTAGACGAAATTGGCGATCCCGCACTCTCGCGTGAACGGCAAGTACTCCTGCTCGATCCCCCGCGCCACCAGGTTGTACATAGGCTGCGAGATCAGAGGCGGCTTCCATCCGTTCTTCTCGCAGAGCCACAGGATCTGGCAGAGCTGCCAGGCGGCGTAATTGGACGTGGCCGGATACCGCACCTTCCCCTGCCGGACCAGCCCCTCCATCGCCTCCAGCGACTCTTCCAGCGGAACCTTGGAGTCCGGCTGGTGCAGGTAATAGATATCGAGGTAATCCATCCCCAGCCGTCGCAGGCTGGCGTCAAGGGCCTTGGTGATGGCCCCTCGCGACAGTCCGCTGTCGTCCGGCCCCTCGCCCATCTTGTTGAACACCTTGCTGGCCACCACTACGCGGTCCCGCCGCCCGCGGATCACGCGCCCGAAGATCTCCTCCGACACCCCCTTGTTATAGGCGTTGGCCGTGTCGAAGAAGTTGATGCCGGCGTCCAGGCAGCGGCCGACCATGCGGCCGGCGGTCGCTTCGTCCACCTGAGACCCGAAGGTCATGGTCCCCATGGCCACCCGTGAAACCCGCAGATCACCGGCTACGGTTCGATACTCCATTTCCCCTCCTGATAAACGTCGTATGGTAGCATGTGGCCCATGCTGACCCGTCGCCGATTCCTGGCGGCCTCCGCCGCCCCCGTTACCGCGTCGCTGGCCCAGCTCCGCACCGGAGACCTGAAGATCACCCGCGTGGAGCCCTACGTGTTGCGCATCGGCCGCCGCTCCGACGTCGTCTGCGCCCGGATCGAAACCGCCGACGGGATCCACGGCTGGGGCGAGGGCACCACGCCTCCCACGGTAGCCGCCGTGGCGGCCCAGATCCGCGAGTGCGGCAAGTACATCCTCAACCAGAGCGCCTGGGACATCGAGAAGCTGTGGCGGCGCATGTACATCATCGAAGAGAACACCTTGGGCGGGACGCTGTTCGCCGCCCTCAGCGCCATCGACATCGCCCTCTGGGACATTGTCGGCAAGAAGCTCGGCGCGCCCGTCTACAAACTGCTGGGCGGCAAGACGAACGACAAGATACGGATTTACACCAGCTACCGGTGGGGCAACATTCCCCGTACCCGCGAGGCCTACCGGGCGCGCACCAAGGAGCTGATCGCCGAGGGCGCCACCGCGGGCAAATACGACCCTTTCGGCGCCTATCCCGGTTTCGATCGCCAGCTCTCGACCGCCGTCCTCAACGAAGTTCGGGAGATGATCGCCGGCATCCGCGAGGGCGGCCCCAGCTTCGACATCTGCGTAGAGGCCCACGGCAAGTTCAACAGCGCCTCGGCCGGCCGCATCGCCAAGATGCTGGACCCCTTTGATCCGTTTTTCCTCGAGGAGCCCGTGCCGCCCGAGAACGTCGACGCCATGGCCGCCGTCCAGCGCTCGACCAACATCCCCATCGCCACCGGAGAGGGCTTGCAGTCGCACTGGAACTTCCGCGAGGTGCTGGCCAAGGGCGCCGCCCGCATCCTGCAGCCCGATGCTTCCCGCACCGGCGGGATCACGGCCATGAAGAAGATCGCCGCCATGGCCGACGCCCACTACGTCACCATCGCGCCGCACAACCCCAACGGTCCGGTTTGTACCGCCGCCAGCATCCACGTGGCGGCCTCCATCCCCAACTTCCTGATCATGGAGGAGGGCGCCACCAACACTCCCGAGTACAACGACATCTTTGTGGGCGGCTGGAAGCCCACCCTGGCCGAGTGGCCGGTCCTGGAGGCCCCGGGACTGGGCGTGGACTTCTCGCCGGCGTTCCTGCGAGAGCGTACGGTGAAAATTTGACGGCCTCCCGGTCCGGCGTTCTCCTGCTCGGCTTCCTGATGTCGGTGATCACCTACCTGGACCGGGTGTGCCTCTCGGCGGCCGCTCCCGCCATCACCCGCGATCTGGGCTTGACCAATATGCAAATGGGCTACGTGTTCAGCGCCTTCGCCCTTTCCTACGCCATCTTCGAGATTCCGGCGGGCTGGTGGGGCGACCGGATCGGCCAGCGTCCGGTGCTCACCCGGATCGTTGCCGGCTGGTCCGTATTTACCATACTCACCGGACTGGTGTGGAACTACGCCGGTCTGCTGGGCACCCGCTTCGTCTTCGGCGCCGCCGAGGCGGGCGCGTTTCCGAATCTCTCGCGGGCGCTGGCGCGCTGGTACCGGCCCGAGGAGCGGTCCTGGGCCAACGGCGTCATGTGGACCGGGGCGCGGGTGGGCGGCGCCGTGGCCCCCGCTCTGGCCGCCCTGCTGATCGGCCACCTCGGCTGGCGCGCCACCTTCGCCCTGTTCGGCGCCGTGGGCCTGGTGTGGTGCGCCTCCTTCTGGCGCTGGTATCGAGACGGACCGCTGGAACCCTCGGCTCACACCGCCGCCCCCTGGGGGCGCATCTTGTCTCACTCCACCCTGTGGGCTCTGTCCGGGATGTACTTCTGCTCCACCTACGGTTTCTTCTTCTACGTGACCTGGCTCCCGACTTTCCTGATGCGCGAGCACGGCCTGACCCTGCAGCAGTCCAGCTTTTACGCGGCAGCGCCGCTGGCCGCCGGCGCGGTCGGATGCATGATCGGCGGGATCTTCGCCGATAAGCTGGTCCGGCGCACGTGCAACCTGAAGTGGGCTCGCCGGGCCATCGGCATCACCGGCTTCACTCTGGCCACCTTCGGATTCGGTTTCGCCGCCGCCTCCCATAGCCCCCTGGCGGCCGTGCTATGTATGGCCTGCGCCTCCGTTGGTAACGACATGACGCTGCCGGTCACCTGGGCCACCGTCACCGACGTCGGCCGCGAGTTCGGCGGGACGACCTCCGCCTTCATGAACATGGCCTCCAGCGTCTCGGCCATGATCTCGGCCACCTCCGCCGCCTGGCTGGCCGCCACCTTCGGCACCTTCCACGTCGTGCTGGCCGCCGCCGCCGGGGCCTATTTCCTCGGCGCCCTGCTGTGGCTGTGCATCGATCCGACGCGGCGCCTTACACCCGCTGATAGTCCGGTCGCCAGGTCACTATCGCCTTCTTGATGTCGCCGCCCGCCATCTTGTCGCGCAGGACCTTCTCGACCAGAACCGGGATCTCCCCGTCGGAGGCGAATCGCAGGGCTATCAGTTGGCCTGCGCTCAGCTCCCCGAGGCGGGCCCGCAGCGGCTCGCCCACCAGCGATGCCAGCCGCAGCCGCTCTTCCAGCCGGATGACGCGGTTCTGCACGCTCAAGGCATTGGTCCGGATCTTCAGTACGGCGATCACCGCAGCCAGCGCCAACACCACCAGCCAGGCCGCATCAACGCCGGGCTGCCGGATCAGTCTCCAGACGCTGAGCAGGGAATGGATCGCTGCGATGGGGAACACAAAGTAGTGAAACGGCGGATCCAATCGCGTGTGGTTGGCGTACGTCTGTGGAACTTTCTCGCCCATAGAACCTCCTCAGTATCTGGTGCTATCGCACTCGGAACTTCTCGACCACTGCCTCGTCCAATTCAATTCCCAACCCGGGACCCTGCGGCACCGGCACTCGCCCGTCCTGGAGCGGCGGCAGGTTCCGCACCAGGCTCCGCATCAGGGGCGACGGCCGCAGGCAGTACTCTACCAGATCCCCGTCCGGACACGCCGCCATCCAGTGCAGTGACGCCGCCAGGTTCACCCCGGTCGAGAAGCAGTGCGGCACCGCCCGCCGGCCCGCCGCCCGCGCCATCTCCGAAGCCTGCCGCGCCACGGTCAGGCCGCCGCAGATCGCCACATCGGGCTGGATCACGTGAACTCCCCGCTCGAGCAGGTCTTCAAACCCCCAGCGCGTGACCTCGCCCTCGCCCGCCGCGATCGGCGCCGGCGACTCGGAGCACAACGCCGCGTAACCCTTCAGGTCGTCCTGCGAGAGCGGCTCCTCCAGCCAGCCGATACGGAACGGCACGAGGCGGCGCGCCCGCTCCAGCGCCGTCTCGACCGTCAGCGAGCAGCCGGCGTCGACCATCAAGTCCCGTCCATCTCCGATCGCCCGGCGGGCCCCGGCCACGTGCGCCAGATCGGCAGCCAGGTCCTTGCCGAACGGCCCCCAGCCGAATTTGACCGCCGACAACCCCAGGTCCACCGCCTGCCGGGCCAACTCGGCCGTCTCCCGAGGCGTGGCCCCGAACAGGTAGCTCGCATAGGCCCGGATCGACGAGCGGTGCGCCCCGCCGAGCAGCTCATAGACCGGCTTGCCCAGCGCCTTGCCCCGCAGATCCCACAACGCGATGTCGGCCCCGCTGATGGCATGGATCGCCACCCCCCGCCGGCCGTAGCGGTTGGTGTGATGATACATATGTTGCCACAAACCCTCGACATCCACAGGGTCGCGACCCCGGAGCAGGTACGCCAGCCCGTGCCGCCGCTCCGCCGACCGCGGCGCCTCGAAGATCGCCTTCGCTACGTAGGACTGGCTCGACACCTCCCCGATCCCCACCAGGCCGGCGTCGGTCGAGATGCGGATGATCAGGACGTCCTGGGTCCCGTCGGCGATCTCCTCGACGTTGGGGAGACGCAGGTGGAGGGCTTCTACGTTGGTAATGAGCATACGTGGAACCGCTCCCTCACGGTCGCGGCTCGGTGCTGCCGTGCAAATCCACTTTCTCCCGCACCTCAAACCCGCGGAACTCCCGGATGAACTCGACCAGATTGTCCACCGTGGCCTCGAACCACACCTTACCCTTGTCGTGGGTGGCCAGGGTAGGGTCGCCGATCACGCCGGACTTCGAGATGCGGGTCCACCACTCGACCATGCGGACCGGCGGCCCGCCTCCCAGGTCGTGCCAGTAGTATTTGGACGGATGGAACCCGATCTCCCGCTCGGCCTTGTCCATCTGGACCGCCGCCTCGTTCAGATAGAGGTACACCGAGGTCTCGAGCTCGCAGGCGTGCGACATCCCGCCGGGGAACGGGCTCTCGCGCGTTCTCTTGATGAGGTCCGTGATGAGCGACGGCCAGATGAAGCAGGCGCAGAGCGCGTCGGACTGGATGATGGTCTTGCGCGCCGCCAGATCCAGGATCGGCATGTTCGACCCGTGCCCGTCGGCCAGCAGGATCTTGCGGAAGCCGTGGTGGGCCAGGCTCAGGGTGATGTCCAGGACGAAGGCCTCCAGGTGCTCCGGCTTCACCGTGATGGTGCCGGGAAAGCTCATGTGGTGGTCCTCGAACCCGTAGGGGATCGGCGGCAGCAGCAGGACCTCCTCGGGAATCCGCTGGGCCACCTGGTCGCAGACCGAGGTGATGAGGAAGTTGTCGGTGTCGAGCGGCAGGTGGCGCCCGTGGTCCTCGACCGACCCGATGGGAATGATACATACCGGCTGCCGGAGGACGACGTCCTTCATCTCCGGCCAAGTGTAGTGATCGTAGCGGTACTTTAGCTTGGGTCCGTGCATGACCCGCCATGGTAACGCATCTGCGGCGCCGTTGGTGGGGCGGCCTCCAGGCCGCGCGCCGGCTCTAGCTCAGCCTCCGTCCCGTATCAGGTTCCGGCGCAGGTCCTTGCACTCGAAATTGGGGCAGTCTTACTAC
>JBGOUV010000155.1:0-14749 GCA_041477815.1 Terriglobia bacterium
ACCTGATCGCCACCAAAGGCGTCCGCACCACCAACGGCTCGAAGGTGACAGCCAACTGGATCCCGGACCACGAATCCACCGTCACCGCACGTCTCAACCAGGCAGGCGCTATCCTCATAGGCAAGCTCAATCTCCTCGAGTTCGCGATGGGCAGCGGGCAGAAGGGGTTGTTTGGGCCGGCCCGCAACCCCTGGGATCTTGCCCATTCTCCATCAGGCTCCTCGAGCGGTTCCGGCGCGGCGGTAGCCGCCGGTATGGTTCCCCTGGCGATTGGAAGCGATACCGGCGGCTCGATTCGTAGTCCCGCCAAGAGTTGCGGCATTGTGGGTCTGAAGCCGACCTACGGGCGAGTCAGCCGCTTCGGCGTGACCACGCTCAGTTGGACACTCGACCACGTGGGGCCGATGGCCAGAACCGTCGGCGACGTCGCGTGCATGCTCCAGGTCATGGCTGGTGCAGACCCTCGAGATCAGACTGCCGCCGCCGCCCCGGTTCCGGATTACACCAAGGCGCTCACCGGCCAGGTCAAGGGTTTGCGCCTCGGTGTCCCGACGGAGTACTTCTTCGACCACGTCCACCCCGAGACCGAGGCCGCCCTCCGCCGCGCCATCTCCCTGCTGCGCGAGATGGGGGCCGTGTTGGTGGATGTCCAAGTGCGCCACGCTGCCCGTTGCGGCGCCGCCTCCTCGATCATTCTCCATTCCGAGGCCGTCACCTACCACGAGAAGAGGCTCCAGGAGCACGGCGATCTCCTCGAACCCCTCGTTCGCGAACGCCTCGAAGCCGCCACCTTCTATTCCGCCGTCGACTACATCAAGGCCCTGCGCCTCCGCACGATCCTGATGGAGGAAATGCGGCGGGTCTTCCAGACCTGCGACGTCTTGATGCTTCCGGCGGGCAATGCCGCCCCCAAGCTGGACGCCGAAGTCGTCGGTACCGATGTTCCTCCCGATCCGCCGTTGCCACCGCGCCCCGACTCCTACAACATAGCCAACGTAACCGGGATTCCCGCGCTCGTGCTGCCTTGCGGTTTCACGGCCGGCCCTCCGTCCCTCCCCCTCGGCATCCAGTTCTGCGCCAAGCCTTTCGACGAAGCCACCCTCTTCCGGATCGGCCATGCCTATCAATCGGCGACGGATTGGCATAAGCGCAGACCGCCGCTGTAGAAGAGAAGCTGTTAGCTATTAGCCGTTAGCAATCCGGCAATCCTGGTTGCTGACAGCTAAGAGCTACCGGCTAACAGCTTCTTTTCTAGTACCCCGCCTGCTTGTCGGTCACGTTGAGCAGCGGCTGGCCTACTAGAAAACGCTGCACGTTGTCCACGACCAAGTCGGCTACCCGTCGATCCGACGCAGCCGTTTTGTCCGCGCAGTGAGGGGAAAGGATGACGTTCGGCAGGGTATAGAGCTCGCTTTCCGGTGGCAGCGGCTCGGTCTCGAATACGTCCAGGCCGGCGCCGCGAATCGAGCGCTGCCGCAGTGCCTGAATCAGCGCGGGCTCGCACACGGTGGCGCCCCGCCCGATGTTGACAAAAGTCGCCGTGGGCTTCATGGCTCGAAAGCTGCCTGCGTCGAAGAGCCCGCGTGTTGCGGCTGTCAAGGGGAGTGTGTTTACGACGTGATCCGCCTGGGCGAGCAGAGTACTCAGGCCGGACGGAGGCAGCAACTCGTCGATCGCAGCCCGTTCCTCCGGCCAGCCCGGGCGGCGTTTCACCGCCACCACCCTCATGCCCATCGCCTTGGCCATCCGAGCGACGGCAAGGCCGCTGGCGCCCAGTCCGACGATGCCGATGGTTTGCCCCCCGATCTCATCCACAGGATAGATATCCCAGCGGCGCTCCAGCCGGTGGCGCTCCATTACCGGAAAGGCTTTGGCGAAGTAGAGGACGCAAAACACGACGAACTCCGCCAGAGGCTGGGCGTAGGCGCCGCGAGAATTGGTCAGCGGTATGGAGCTCTGCCGCAGCGCGGGAAACAGAACGTCTTCGACCCCGGTAGAGGAACTATGGACCCACTGGAGCTTGCGGGCGTTCTCCCAGTTCTTCTCGAGCCACGGGCCCACATGATCGGCCAGCACGACTACCTCGGCTGCGGGCAGCAACGAGTCCGCTTCGGGCGCCGTCGCGGCCAGCTCCAGACTTGTGATCTCGCGGAGCGATTCTATCGCGTCAGCCCATGCCTCGGGCGGGACCCCCAAGACTACGAGGCGAGGCCGCACCCTATCCGACCGTGAACGGGATGGTCGCGCTCGTCGTTCCCCACTCGACGCGCAGGGTCCCGCCGGCGGCGGTGTCATCCACCGAGATGGTGAGATCCTCCACGGGGGCCGCCGTCTTTCCGGCCTTCATGGGAGCGCGTCCGATTTCCAGGGAGGCGTTATAAGGGATGCCCCACTGGCCGGGCTTTCCCAGCTTACCGACGATCAGTTCCCATGCCGGGCCGGGCTGCGTGTTCAGCGTGTAGGTTCCGGCAGGGAGGCTCAGAGCTCCGAACTTCAGGGGTTTGTCCGTGGTCAGGACAGTCGCCTCGTCGGCGCCAGTGCGCCAGGGCCTGCCGGCGGGCATCACCTGCGACTCCGGGCGGCCTTTCAGATGCGGCCGGCCGTACTCGATCGTAAGGTGGGCACCGTCGATGGTCCACTCGGATCGAACGTGCGGGCTGCCCCCCTTTCCGGGGTGGATGGGGGTGGTTTTCTGGGCGGCCAGCGTGGCCGTCCATAGGATAGCCGTGATGGCCGCAGACATCGGCAGAGAGCGTCGTCGCATGGATCCTCCTCGGTGTGAATCCCACAGTATACGCCAACTGTCTTGCTCGAAGCCTCATCGGGCGCGTAGGTGGTGGGTCTCGTTTGAAGCTGACCTGCTACCTGTGCCAAGGCCCTTTCGGTGGGGGAACCGTGCCAATGCCGGGCTGGCCCCGCCACTCGCGTACGGTCAAGCAAGGCCCATCTTCGCAAGCAGCGCCCGGAAGCGCGGGTCGTCGCGGATGGCGTCGTAGATGGGCATCGACGGCATATGGGTGACGGCCGGATCCCGCGCGTCAATCGCTTTCTCCAGCCATTCGAACACCCGCTCATCCCCGATGCCCAGATAGGCCCAGGCCATGCCCAGCGGAGGAATCGGAGTGGTGGCGGCGATGTCCCGCACTTGAGCGAAACACTGTCGGGCCTCGCCGGTGCGGCCCAGCAATCCATAGACGGCGCACATTCCGGCCACGACCCCGGGCGCCCCATAAATGCCGGCAGCGAGCCGGCCCTGGGCAATGGCCTCCTCCGCTTCTCCCTGGAAAAGGAGCGCGGTGCACAGCATCCAGTGGGGCCACCAGAGCGCCGGAGCAAGCTCCACCGCGGCGCGGCACTCCTGGACGGCGCTGTCGTACTCGCGCGCCACGGTCAGCGTCAACCCGAGGTACAAATGCATGAGGGGAGAGAGCGGGTCCAAGGCGACCGCGTGCCGTAGAGTCTCCACCGCCTCGGCAGTTCGAAGCTTCGGAACCAGAAAATACCAGGCGTGGCGCGCGAGAACTGTGCTCGAGCCCGGCAGGAGTTCGAGCGCCCGCTCGAAGGCGCGTTCGGCGCAAGCCCAGTCGTATTCCAGAACGCTTTCGAGCGTTCCGAGAAGGGCGTGCGCCTCGCCCAGCCGGTCATCCAACGACAGCGCTTTCAGAACGGCTTGCTTCGCCCGCCTGGCTTCCGTCGCCGGCAGCAGCAGGTACTGCGCGGCCTCGAAGAGCAATTCGGCGATGGCCACATAGGGCGCAGGGAAACGCGGGTCGCGAGCGATGGCCGCCTCGAAGCACGCTCTCGCGCCGGCGATCGCTTCCGGCGTATACCGCACTCCCAGGCACCGCCCCTTGAGCCAGAGGCTGTAGGCTTCCAGGTCCTCCGTCCTGCGCTCGACCAGAGGAGCCGGCGTAAGCCGGACTTTGAGTGCGAGGGCGATGGAGCGTGCCAGTTCATCTTGAATCGCGAAGATGTCGCCGAGCTCGCGCTCGTAGGACTCGCTCCAGAGATGGTTGCCATCCTCCGCGCTGACAAGCTGCGCTGAAATACGCACGCGATTGTTTTGTCTGCGGACGCTTCCTTCCAGCAGCGCCGCCGCGCCGAGCCGTGCGCCGATCTCGCGTACGTCCTGGTCCTTGGAACGAAACGCGAAGGAGGAAGTGCGCGCGGTCACCCGGAGCCCGGGAATACGGGTGAGCGCGTTGATGATCTCGTCGGCGAGGCCATCGCCGAAATACTCGCTCTCTTTGTCCGCGGTGAGATTCACGAAAGGCAGTACCGCAACGGACTCGGGCTCCCGCCGTTCCGCCGGACTTGTCCGCAGCCAGGCGTCCAGCTCGGACTTGAGCGCGTAGACGCGGGGCTTGTCACCGCCCGGCAACCGGCGCACGGGGAGGTGGCGCTCGCCTTCCCACCGCTGCGCCGTCCGGACATCGCGGCCCAAGTATGTCGCGATTTCCTTCCAGGAGTCCAAACGTTCGCCCATGCAGCACCTTCGCGTCGAAACCGAGCATAGCAAACGCGGTAGAACGCGGCAATACGTGTCAACCGCGGCTGTCGCGTGCCGCCATCTTGTTGCAGTGGGCCGGCGGCCCTAGACTCAACTGCGAACGGAGGTCGTTATGAAGCGATTCATCTTACTGATCCTGGCCCTGTCGGCAGTGGCGGCGGCGCAACCGAGCTGCAGCCTGGATTCGATTCGCGGAACATATGCTGTGTCGTACATCGGGTGGGTAACGATTACCCAGCCGGGAGCGCCGCCGGTGACAACACCAGGCACCATTCTCGGCGTAGTCGCCATCAGCCTTGACGGCCAGCTCAGTGGCGGCGGTGCAGTGTCCGGCTTCGGGCCGGTCACGGACTATGACATTTCCGGCACCATCGAGATCAAGCCCGACTGCACCGGCACAATGCGCCTGAAGTCAAAGCCCAAGAGCGGTGGGCCGGTCGGAACCGAGATCGATCGGTTCGTCTTCAACCCCAATGAAAAGACGGTCCTCGCCACCATCGTGGACTTGGGCCCTGGCGTCTACCCGGCTGTGCTCGGGACCTGGAAAAGGATCCCCGCGGCGCTGAACGCCGGGACCTGGTAACACCGACGGGGCGTGGTCCGGCAGACTTGCCGGACCACGCTGCTTGATCCATTTGTGGACTTTGCTAACCAGCAAATGGATGGGCCGGCTTCCACCAGGGATTGCTAGCTAGACGATCTTCCGCCCCACCCACGGGACGGACCCGTCTTCCCAGCCGAGGGCTACCGTCCCTTCCATCCGGTCGCCACGGACGGCGCCGGTGAAGACGTAATGGAACGCCATGCCCTGGTGGCGGCCGTGCGAGCGGATCTCCACCCGATCGCCGTCGATCTTCCCGGTTAGAGTCCCCTCTGGAACAACCGGACTGTTGTAGACGCCGCCCAGTTCGCTGCCGTTGTGGTCGAGGTAGAGACGCCAGGTGGTCGAGCTGGCGAGGAAGGTGATGTCGATCTCCCAGCGGCCGGTGAGGTTCGTGAGGGGCGGCTTGCTCGCCGGCTTCGGCCGGGGGCCGGGGGCGTTTCGGAACTCCTCGTACAGCCGCTCGGCGACGATCTGATATTCGCCCGGATACATCGCCGCCGGGCGCAGCACAAAACTGTGCCCTTCGCCTTCGGCATGCGTCATGATGCGCGGCTGGCCCGCCAGCAGGCGTTGGCCCAACTCCCAGTTCTCCAGGCCGATCTGGTTCGGATCCCATTCGATGTGGAGCGTGGGGTAGTAACTCTTCTCTTTGGGAAGGAGCATCCGGGTGGTGACGCCGGGGACTTTGCCGATGCGGGCCTGGATGTATTCGAACCAGCCCAGCCACTCGCGGTCTTCGGCTTCGCGGCGGCGGGTGGAAAACAGCGCTTCGACGGCGACCGCCAGGCCGACGATTTCCTCCTTGCTGACCTTGATGGAACGGCCGAAGGTAATATGCGGCGAGCTGACCTGCCAGGCGGCGCGCACGAGATTTTTTCGACCGAGCAGAATACCCGACGTCTGCGGGCCGCGCAGGATCTTGCCGCCGCTGTAGGCGACCAGGTCGACGCCGGCGGCGAGATAGGGATTGGGCTTCAGGGGCAGGTCCGCGGCGGCGTCGATGAGCACGGGCACGCCGTGTTTGTGACAGGTGTCGGTGTACTGTCGCAACGTGAAGTTGTTCCCGCCGCCGAGCAGGTTGGCCTGACCATGAGCGAGCGCCGTTCGCGGGCCGAGCGCCCGTTCGAGGTCCGCCAGGGTGTCGACCTCAATCATCTTGACGCCTACGGCGCGTACGGCATGGTCGTAATAGCTGCGCGACCACTTCGGTACGACGCATTCGTCCTTCATCCCCGCGGTATCGGGGAGCTTTTGCATCTTTTCGGGGTCGCCGCCGGCGACGCAGGCGGCCGCGCCACAGGTGACCGCGCCCGCCGCGCCGGAGCTGACCATGGCCGCCTCACCCCCGAGCAGCTCCGCCAGGCGCGGCCCGACCTGGGCCATCAGCTCATCGATGTTGACGTGGTAATGGCTGGCCTGCTCGACGGCGGCGATCACCTCGGGCAACTGGCGCGAGCCGCCATTGATGGTGTAGGTGGAGGTGCAGTTAATAAACGGCTCGACTCCGAAACGCCGGTAGACGTCCGGTCCCGAGCCGCGCGCGGGCAGCGTGACCGCCGCCGACGCGCGCCCGCCCAGCAGGCCGGCGAGGCGGGCGAACACCCCCACGTGGAACAGCGAACGGCGGTTCATGGCCTTCACGCCAGGGCTCGCAGAAGCCGGTCCACGTCCTCCGCGCTGTTGAACACCGAAACCGCGATTCTCATCTGGTTCCCGAAGCGGAGCGTCACTTCGATGTTCGCCTTCCGGAGCCTCTCGGCGGTGGCCTTGGAATCCTTCACCAGGAAGGTCACGATGGGGCTCTCGTTGCCCTTCGGGGTGATGCAGGCGTACCCCAGACCCGGCAGTTCCTTCTGCAGGCGGTCGGTCAGCGGCCGGGCGTGCGCCCGGATATTTTCAACACCCAACCGCTGGATGTATTGCAGGCTCTCATACTGGCAGTAGGAGCCGACGTTCGATACATTGCCCACTTCGAATGCGGCGATACCCTTACGGGGCGTGAACCCCATCTCCGGAGCGCCCGGCTCGGGCGTGGCCGCCCAGGGCCGATAGTTGAACCGGACGCCGCCGGCGAACTCCGTCGGCTTCACGACCGTGTGTTGCAGGTCCTCGCGGATATACAGGTAGCCGAAACCGCGCAGTCCCATCAGCCACTTGTACGTGGAGCAGGAGGCAAAATCGATGCCCAGGGCCTTGACGTCGATAGGAACCGCGCCGGCGCCCTGGATAATATCCGCAAACAGGTAAGCGCCGTGCGCATGCGCCAGGTCGCTCATGGCCTTGACATCCTGCACCGAGCCGTTGACGTTCGAGACCAGGGTGGTGGCGATCAGCTTCGTCTTGTTGTCAACGACTTTCTCCAGATCGCGGATATCGATCTGCCAGTCGCGATGCTTGACGATGCGCACGTCCAGTCCGGCCTTCTGCCGCATCTTGTAGGCGTGCAGGCAATTCTCGTAATGGAGATCGTGGGTCACCACGTTGCCGCCGGAGGCCTGGAGGTTCATGCCGTTGACCACGGCATTTTCGCCGACCTGGGTGCTCCGGACATAGGCGATCTCGGAGGGCTGGGCGTTGATCAGCTTCCCAAACAGGGGCTTGATCTCACGGAGCCGGGCGCCGCTATAGCCATTGACCGCCGGAGTGGTCTCGACCCATTCGGCGCGCGTGAGATCCGCGGCGAGGTAGTCGATGAACTGCTTCATGGCGCGGGCGGAATGGACGCTCACAGGATGCTCCGCCGCCGAGTTGAAATACACCTTGTTCCGGGCGATGGGAAAGTCGGCGCGCCACGCGGACGCATCGGAGGTGGGCGACAAGGCCTTGGCAACGGCGGCCATGCCGGAGGCCAGAAATCCACGGCGGTTGAGGTTCATAATTCCTCCTGTGCAACAAATATACACCGATCGCCGCTTCCGAGCGAGGGTTTCTAATTGCTCGTTTCTGGATCGCGATAGAAGCACTGCGAAACCGCAAACAGCAAAGCGCCTTGACGGCTCTCCTTCAGAAAAGTGTATTCCCCCCCAGCATGTCAAGCGCTCAAACACGGATCATCCGACAGCTCCATCCGTCGTAGGGTATGATGTGTGGTAATGGGAGTCGACGACCACGTAACTCAGGAGATTGTCCGGCGCATACTGACCGCCGCGCGACCCGACCGCATTATTCTCTTTGGGTCGGCGGCTACGGGCGATATGACCCGCGACAGCGACATCGACCTGCTCATCGTCGAACCCGCACCGGCAAACAGGCACGACGAGAGCGTCAAGATTCGGAGTGCCATCGGCGAGATTGGGTTCGCCCTCGATGTGATTGTCATCGCCACGGAGCGGTTCGAGGCAACGAAGAACATTTTCGGTGGCATTGCCTATCCGGCTCACAAGTACGGAAGAGTCCTCTATGAGGCCGCCTGAGGCGGAGCTCAAGGCTCTGGTGGGCGAGTGGGTCAAGAAGGCGGCGCAGGATTTCGCAGGAGCCGAGCGCTTGGCCGCGGAAGGAACCGAATTCAGGGAGCTCGTCGTGTTCCACGCGCAGCAAGCCGTGGAGAAGTATTTGAAGGCCCTCCTGGTCCTTCACCAGGTCGAGTTTCCAAGGACCCACGACATCGAGAAGCTTCTTGGCCTGCTGGGCTCGGTACAGGCCGAGATCGTGGAGCCCCTCCTCGACGCCAAGTGGCTCACGCCGTTCGGCGTCGAGGTACGGTATCCGGGCGACTTCCCGGAAACGCTGCCCGGTGACGAGAACCGGGCAGTCGACCTTGCCGGGCGCGTAAGAAGGGCGGTCATGACGGTACTGGAGCCCTACTTCTCCGGAAAATGATCCGTGCTCTCCAGCTACTTCTGTCCGAAACAATAGAGCGCGCTGCGGGTGCGGATGTAGAGGCGTCCGTCGGCGATGGCCGGGGTGGCCAGGCATTCGTCGTCCAGCTCGTTGACCGCCAGAATTTCCTGCTCGGGTCCGGCCCCGAGGACCGAGACGATGCCGGTCTGGCTGAGGAAGAACACCTTGCCATCCGCGGCTACCGGCGAGGCGAAGTAGTTATCGACGGCTCCTCGCAGGCGTCCCTGTTTGAACACCCGGCCGGTGGCAGAGTCAAGTGTGGTGAGGATGCCGCCGTCGTTGATCATGTAGAGGACGCTCCGATAGAGCAGGGTGGAAGGCAGTTGGGGAACCGCCCGCTGGTACTTCCAGCGGATGCTTCCGTCCATCCGGATGGCCAGGAGGCCGTTTTCGGCGGCCATACTCGCCTGGTAGGACTTCCATTCGGCAGGGCTCAGCCAGCCGTCGCGGTCCAGATCGATGAAGGGAAAGTACCGCGCGGCGTCGCCGGCTTCGGCGCGGCCGATACGGCCGTCTTGGTCGGCATCGACCTCCGCGAACGCCGGCACGCGGATCTGGTTGCCGGGGTCGTTATGCGGCGTGTTGTAGCCGCTGAGGTAGACCGTATCGCCGTCGAGGACGGGCGTCGATTTCATCTCGGAGGGCAGGCCGTTCGCCCCCCAGAGGACCTCGCCCGTAGCGGATGAATAGGCCTCCATCCGGAAAGAGCCGGGGGCCAGAATCTGGAGGGGACCCTGGCGCGGCTGATACAGAATGGGAGTGGAGTGCCCGCTGAGAGCCTCCCCACGGGGCGTCTTCCAGAGAAGCCGTCCGTCGCTCTGGCCAAAGGCCGCGGCGAACGAGTCGCGGGACTGGTCGCAGACCAGGATGACCTTGTTCCCCGCCAGGATCGGGGACGCTCCCATGCCGTAGACATTGTTGAAGGGTCCGAGGGGCGTCCGCCAGCGCTCGTTTCCATCCCAGCCGTAAGAGACGAGTCCGAAATCCGGAAAGAAGACGAACACACTGTGGCCGTCGGCCACGGGCGTCGGAGAGGCGGGATGGTTGCGCTTGTCGAGAGGCTCGGCGCGCGGGCGCGGGCATTCCCGCCGCCAGAGAATCCGTCCGGTCCGCCGGCTGAGGCAGAGCGTGAACAGCTTCTGTTCGTCCAGCACCGTCAGGAAAATACGGTCGCCGCTGAGAATCGGGGAGGAATGACCGGGGGGCAACGGCGTCTTCCAAACGACGTTCTTCGACGGCGAGAACTCGGCGCTCAGGCCGGTGGTGTCGGCCACGCCGGAGCCGTTGGGTCCGCGAAACCGGGGCCAGTCGGCGGCCCGGAGAGGGAGGCCGAAGAACAGAAGGAGCGAGAGGAGCGCCGGACCAGTCATGCAGCGTGGCGATTATACCCGATTCGGAGGCCGGGCTACTGCAGGCGGTTGTACTTCCGGAGCAGCTCGCGCAGGCGGTCCTGCGGCAGCGCGGCCACGCGATGGCCGTTAAAGCCGGTCATGGTCTCCGCCGCCATCAGGGCGTTGAGGATGGCCTCTTCGGTGGCTTGGACGGCGGCCTCGAACACCGGGTTCAGGGCCTCATTGGGCAGCATCGAGACATTCGTCGGCGCCTTAGCGGCCGCCGCCTGCGGGTTGGCGGTGGAAAAGGCGATGAAGATGTCGCCCGAGCCATTGCCGGAGGTGGATCCGGTGCGGGCCAGGCCCATGGTGGCGCGGCGCGCCAGGCGCTTGGTCTGGTGCGGCAACAGGGGCGCGTCCGTGGCGACGACAATGATGATCGAGCCGGTGTCCTCGCGATACGGCCGCCCGGCGCTGGCGACCGGCGGGCTGGCCAGCTCCTCCCCCACCGGAAGGCCGCCGATCCGCAACTGGCGCTGGCTGCCGCAGTTGCATTGGACCAGTACGCCGACCGCGTATCCCCCTTGAGCGTCCGGCAGCTGGCGGGAAGATGTGCCGATGCCGCCCTTGAAGCCGTAACAGATCATACCGGCGCCGCCGCCCACGTTGCCTTCCAGCACGGCGCCGCCGGCGGCGCTTTCGAGCGCCCTCCCCACGTCGTCCGGCTTCACGTGGAAACCGTTGATATCGTTCAGAAATCCATCGTAGGTCTCGGCCACGATCGGGTAGGTGAAATAGCCGCCCGGGAAGACGTTGGTTCCGGGGACGCGCGCGTTCTTCACCAGCCAGGCCAGGTAGGCATCGCGCACCACCCCTACGCTGTGGGTGTTGGTGATCAGTACCGGTCCGTCCAGGAAGCCGGACTCCTCCAGCCAATGCGTGCCGGTCATGTCCCCGTTGCCGTTCTGGGAGAAGAACCCGCCGAACACGGGATCGTTCGATGGCTTGCCCCGCGGCCACACGGCGGTGACGCCGGTGCGCACGTTATCGCCGGAAATGATCGTCCGATGCCCGACCTCGACGCCGGCGACATCGGTGATGGCGTTCATCCGGCCAGGCGCGCCTTCGAGCCGGATGCCGAGCCCGCGGGCCCGGGGTTTGGTTTGGGCGGTTGCCAGGACGGCAGCCAGAGCGAGCATGCCAAGCGGCTGGAGGAAGGACATATCCGGAATGTATCACGCCGCGACCGCCCTGCAGGAGGATCTCCCATCCCTGCCCAGCTTCAGCGGGCGTCAAGAATCGAACTTCGTCCGGGGCGTCAGGCGCCGGAGTTCTTGCAGGTTTGCGTCCTACCTGGGGAGCCGGTTCCTGGCGTTCCAAGAATTCAAATTTCCAACTGCGATCGTGGTTTGTTGACGGCCTTGCCGGTCAAGAGAGCGGATCAATCGAGATCCATCGCGGCCTTTAGCCCTTCCTCGACTTCCCGCAGAGACTCAGATGGCAGAGTGCCGAGCCTCTTGGTCAGTTTGGCGCGATCCAGCGTAGTCACCTGATGACACACGGCAAAGCTCGTCTTCGCAAGGCCGCCAGTCCCGCCCGAAAGCTCTATGACCGTAGGTCCGCGCTTGCCCTGGGAAGAAGAGGTCGAGATCGGGACCACGATCATGGATCTCCATCCAGGCGTTTGATTGAAACCGTCGTGAGACACCAGGATTACGGGACGCCGGCCCGCCTGCTCCGATCCGGATCGTGGGACAAGATCGGCCCAATAAACCTCGCCCCGCTTCATCTTGTTGCCTTACTCGTGTTCAAAATGTGCTCGATAGCGGCGGACTCCAAAGCGGCGTCAAGATCGAGACGCGTTCCAGCCATTTCCGCCGCGTAGGCGGCGATGGCGTCGTGCCGTGCCTTTCGGGCTTGTTGTCGCAGCCACCAATCGACAGCCTCGCGCGCCAGCGTCGTCGCGGGCACCCCAGTCCGTTCGGCCTCCGCCCTGAGACCCCTGTACGTCTGCTCCGGTAGTGGCAAGTGAAAGTTCTTCATCTCCGCCTCCTTGCCTTATTATGCCACGAAGTGATGGCCGCTTCCGATGGCAGACAGGATGGCAGGAGCCCGTGCGAGCGGAGAGGTTGTTGGAAACCATGGTTCCTGGGGAGCCAAAGTTTCCGAACAGTGGAAAACGAAACAAAGAGCGCCGAGACATCTTACGACCTGCCCACGGCTTAACGCCTCTGGTGGGGTTCGGCATGAGGCGCCGGGAAGATCAGGCTGCCGCCGGCCGGCTGCCCGTGCCGGTGGCGGGCTTGCGAGTCAATCTATTGGCGCACGCCGGCGTCTGCGTTCTGACTCTGGGCGAAGAGTTCCTGCGATTCCGCCGGTCATAACCACTTCTGTTATCCCACCCTCGGAGACGGCCGGCTGCAGCAAACCTCCCGCAAACCTTGTATACTTGCCGCAGACAAGGGGGACTCTGGTATGGTCATAACACGACGCCTTCTGGTTGGGACCTTGCTCTTCGGGGCCTTAGGCTTTTCTCAAGAGTTTCGCGCTACCCTGGCCGGGCGGATCACCGACCCGAGCGGGGCGGTGGTGGGCGGCGCCAAGATCGAGGTGAAGGCGGTGGCCACCGGAGCCGTGACCACGGCGGCCTCCACCGAGGACGGCTCCTACCAGGTTTCGTTCCTGATCCCCGGCGAGTATGTCGTCACCGTGGAGAAGGAAGGCTTCCGCCGGACGGTTCGGGAAGGCATCCGGGTGAGCGTCGCCGAGCGGGCGTCCCTGGACGTGTCGCTCGCGGTTGGGGACACCACCCAGAGCGTCACCGTGACGGCCGAGACGAGCTTGATCCAGACCGAGACGGCCGACCGGGGTCTCACCATCGAACAGAAGCGCGTGGCCAACACGCCGCTGCAAGGCCGCAACATTTTCGCCCAGGCCTGGTCGGCGCCCGGTGTGATCGTCACCTCCCAGGTGACCCGGCTGCGGCCGTTTGACATTGCCGGGTCGTCGGGAGTCGCGGTGAGCGGCGGCCGTCCGAACGGCAACGAGGTGCTGATTGACGGCGTCTCCAACCTGTCGCGGAACGGGCAGGTGGCCTTCGTACCGGCCGTGGAGGCCACGTCCGAGTTCCGCGTCCAGACCACCAGCTTCGACGCCCAATACGGCGGGACCACCGGGGGCGTGATCAACATCACCACCAAGAGCGGCGGCAACGAGTGGCATGGGTCGGTCTTCGAGTTCTTGCAGAACACCCATCTCAATGCTAATACCTTCAACTCCAACCGCACCGGGACGCCGCGCCAGTCCTCGCACATCAACACTTTTGGCGGCGACGTGAGCGGGCCGGTCGTGAAGAACAAGCTGTTCTTCCTGTTCTCCTACGAGAACATTCGCCAGGTCATCCCCGATCCCTTCGTCACCTCCGTGCCCACCGCGCTCCAGAAGGCGGGCGATTTCTCCCAGACCTTCTTCGCCGCGGGCCAGTTGCAGACGATCTACGATCCCTTCAGCACGAGCACGGGGGCCGGCGGGGTCCTGGTGCGCGACGCCTTCGCCGGCAACCGCATCCCCGCCAGCCGGCTCAACCCCGTGGCCCGCAATGTCTTCGCCCTCATCCCCGAGGGGAACGTCCCGGGCAACCCCATCACCTTGCTCAACAACCGCGTGTCCGACGGTTCCACGCGCAAGTTCACCGATTTTTTCCCCGAGTACTCCGCGCGCGTGGACTACGCGATCTCGGATAAGACCCGGATGTTCGTCCGCTACTCGCGCAACGCCCTGGCCGAGGAGCGGGGGTTCCACTACTCCACCACGTCGGCTAACAATGTGGCCGAGACCAGCGGCAACACCCCGTTCAAGCGCGAGAACCACAGCGCCACCATATCGGTAACCCGCACGCTGAACCCCACCACCGTGCTCGACGCGCGCTTGGGGCTGGCGCGGTTTCTGGGTCAGAACGGAAACAGCATCGGCGCCAACTACGACCTGGCCTCTCTCGGCTTCGCGTCGCAGTTCGTCGGACAGGCCGCCCGCTTCTTCCCCAAGTTCAACTGGTCCAGCTACGAAGGCGCCGGTTCCACGCCCGTGCAGAACGACCCCATCACCCAGAACACCTCGGGGGCGGTGTCGCTGGTGAAGATGGCGGGACGGCACAATCTCAAAGTTGGGACGGGCTTCGGCCTGAACCGCGTCTACCAGAAGATTCCCGGGTTCTGGGCGGGGAACTTCAGTTTCGATCCGATGTTCACCGGACGCGATCCCCTGCGCATTGACCCCGGCTCGGGCAACGCGCTCGCTTCGTTCCTGCTGGGTACGGCGCAGAGCGGGTTCCTCGACTTGAACAGTTGGCCGGCGCGGCAGCAGCGGGGGTTGGGCGTCTATGTACAAGACGACATCCGCGTGACGCCAAAACTCAAAGTCAACGCCGGGCTGCGCTGGGACTACCAGGGGCCGGTAACCGACCGC
>JBGOUV010000429.1:0-5673 GCA_041477815.1 Terriglobia bacterium
CCAAGTATTACATCATCGCCAACAATCCCACTCAGGCCATTACCATCGTCAGCGGATCCAATCTAAGCGTGGTTCGCACGATCTCGCTGGGCGCCGGCCCCTCCAACGCCGTGGTCACCCCGGACGGGCGCCGGCTTTTGATCACCGCGGGCACGCTTCGTATTTTCGACACCTCCAACGATAACGAGGTTGGTAATGTTCCCGCGGGCGCCGGTCCTACCGAGATCGAGGTCACCCACGATTCGACGCGCGCTTTTGTGATGGCCGCCTCCGGAACCATCACAGTGGTCAACTTGACCAACAACCAGTCAGTGGGGACGTACACCCAGCCGGGACCTCTGTCGATGGCCCTGCTGCCCAGCAATTTCCGCCTCCTGATCCTGAACTCCGATGGGACTCTCCGGGCCATCAACCCAAACAACGGCAATGAGACGTTCAATATCAGTGTTCCCGTCACCAACGGCAAAGTTCTGGTCACGCCGGACGGCCGGCGCGCCGTGGTCCTGAACACGGGGTTTACTCCCACGGTGTCTTCGGCAGTGGTGGACCTGACCACCAGCCCGCCGGAGGTCCGCACCATCGGGGGCGGAGGCGTTCAGTTTCAGCAGGTCGTCATCGCCGACTCCACCACCGCCTACGGCTTGGTAGCGGTTGCCAGCACCATCAGCAAGATCGACCTCACCACGGCCACCCCGGCCACCCAGAGCTACGGGGCGGCCACGCGGGTACTGCAAATCTCTCCCAGCGGCAAGGATCTCTACGTGGTGTCGTTCCAGAACCGCACCGTCCTCCGCGTGGATGTGACCAGTAATTCCCAGCAGGCCAACCAGACGGTCAGCCTTTCACCGGTGGGCGCCTCCTTGTTTGGGCTGCCTGCTGCCGCCAACGCTACGACTATGACCTTGAACGGGGGCGACCGCCAGAACGTGCTGGCCGGCCAGACCACGCCCTTCCCCCTGACGGTCAAACTCACCACCGCCGACGGCACGCCGGTTTTTAACCAGCCGGTCACTTTTGCCACCAGCAAGACGGGCGTGACTTTCAGTCCGACGCAGCCCTCCCGCACCAACAGCCGCGGCGTGGCCACGGTGTTTGTGACCGTCCCGCCGGTGGCTTCCAGCCTGCAGCCCGCGCCGGACGGCGAAACCGGCGTCCAGGCCGCCTCGGCGCCCGCTGACGGGGTGAACCAGTTCGATACCGGCGTCGAGAACGTCACCATATCCGCCACCTCCCAGAACACCACGGGGGTGAACTTCACCCTCAGTGTGGGCACCACCACGGGACTGACCGTGGTCTCCGGCTCCAACCAGATCGCCCGTCCCAACCAGCAGTACCCGCTCCCGCTAGTGGTACGGGTTACCGGAACCGATGGGTTTCCCCTGATTAACGCCAGCGTGAGATTCTTCTCGACCGGCGGCGCCGGCATCTTCCCGCTACAGCAGGTGGTGCTGACGGACGGCGACGGCATCGCGCGCGCGCAATTCGGCGGCGGCCAACTGCCGCCCACCTCCCCCAACGTGACCACGGCCGTAACCGCCAGCGTGGATAACCTGCCCGACCTGGGATCTGTGACCTTTATCTTGATCCTGTCCGCCTCCTTGCCCTTTGGGATGGAGATCCTCGGCGGAGACGGCCAGGAAGGAAACATTGGGGCGACGCTGGGTCTGCCCCTGTGCGTCATTATCGGCGGCAGTGGCGCCTTCGGCCCCAGGGGGTTGATCGGTATCTACTGGCAGGTTCTGGACGGACCCGACGGGGTGGCGTCCGCCTCGCTGAATCCGCCCATCTCCATCACCGATCCCAGCGGGCGCTCCTGCACCCAGGCCACCATCGGGAACCGTGCCGGTAACCCGGACATCCGCATCCGCGCGTACATGCCCACCGTTCCGGACAACCGCGACGAAGTGATCTTCCGGGCCAAAGCCAAAGGCGGGCCACCCTCGCGGATCGATATCCGGCAGGGTAACAACCAGGAAGGGCGTCCCGGCCAGACCTTGCCTGTCGCTCTCCGGGTCCGCGTCTTTGACCTCGGGGGCAACCCCGTGCCGCTGCCCAACAACAACTTCCCCCTGACTTTTGCCGTCGAGCCGAGCAGGGCGGGCGCCGTCTCCAACTTCTTCCAGCAGCCGGACGGCGAGGCTTCGGTGCTGGTGACCATCGCCCTCAACTACGTGGGTGATTTCAAGGTCATCGCCCTCGCCGGCGATGGACGCGCCGAGTTCACCTTCCGCTCGGTGTCCCAGCCCGCCGCCATCGAGCAGATCTCCGGACAGAGCCAGAGCATCGCCGTAGGCGCCACCAGCGCGCAGCCCCTGATCGCCCGGATTAAGGACAACCTCAATGGCCCGGTTCCGGGGGTCGCAGTCACCTTCTCCGGACCTGCTACGGTCACCCTCGTCCCGGCCCAGGGACCCACCGGTAATCCCATCACCATCACCACCGGCGCCGATGGGCGGGCGTCGGTGAGCGTCCGGATCAACGCCGGGACAGCGCCCGGAACGATCACCATCACCGCCGCGGCCGCGGTCGGCAACCCGGCGGCCACGGCCAATGTAACGTTCAGCTTGATTGTCACCGGCCGGACTCCCTCGTTTACCCTGGCTTCGGTCGTGAATGCGGGGAGTTTTGTGGTCGGCATGGTGCCGGGCGGCTTGGCGACTCTGTTTGGAACGGGTCTCTCCGAGGTCGTCGGCCTGGAGTTCCCGGGCGGCGCCACCACGCACAAAGGCGTGCAGCTAAAGATCGGCGGTCAGGCTATGCCGCTGTTCCTGGTGCGCAACGAAGGCGGCCAGGAGCAGATCAACTTCCAGGTCCGCTCCGATATCCCGGGACCATCCACAGCCACTCTGGAGGTATCCAACAACGGGGCCACCTTCTCGGTTGCCAGCGTGCCGGTGCTGCGGGCTCAGCCCGGCATCTTCGAGTACACCCCCCAAGGGTCGGCGTTGAAGTACGCCGCCGCCTTGAAGACCGACTTCACCGTCATGGGACCCAACAACCGGGTTCCCCGCGGCAGCGCCGTCTCCCTCTTCCTGACCGGAATGGGACCCACTCTGCCCTTGCTGCCCACCGGTCAGGCGGCGCCTTCCAATCCCCTGGCCACTACCTTCTTCCAGCCCACGGTGGGCATCGGCGGCCGCGGCGCCCAAGTTCAATTCAGCGGCCTAGCGCCGGGCTTCATCGGTCTGTACCAGATCAACGTTCTGATCGCCGAGGACGCCCCAGTCGGAGAGGCCGTCACCTTGGACATCATCGTCGAGGGTGCGCCGAGCCAGACCACGCGCATCGCGATCCAATAGTTCCTGCGTCTCGCAAGGCTGTGGCTCGTGGGTTCCGGCCCG
This sequence comes from Terriglobia bacterium, assembly GCA_041477815.1. Lineage (GTDB taxonomy): Bacteria > Acidobacteriota > Terriglobia > Bryobacterales > JACQDG01 > JBGOUV01. Next base: position 3,342 of record JBGOUV010000429.1, read on the forward strand.
CGAGCCACAGCGCAGGAAAACCAGGAAAGCAATTCACCACCAAGGCACCAAGAACACCAAGCGAACCAAGAATCTGTATTTGTTGGCGCAGACGATCTCATCCAACCCGGGAGGGCTTCCGGCTAAAGGCGTTCTGGACGTGTGGGTAGGCAAGCTGAAACTGCCCGAGAAAAGGTTAGAATACGCCGTGATCTTCGGGGGATCTTCATACGATCCGGTCAGCGCGATTGCGGTGGATTTAGCCGGGAACGCCTACGTGATCGGCGGCACCCTGTCCGACGACTTCCCGGTAACAGAAGGTGCCTTCCAAATTGCGGCTGGAACGCACCTTTCCGGGCTTTCGTTTGTGGCCAAGATCGATCCGTCCGGCTCGCGGCTGCTCTACTCAACCTTCCTGGGGAGCACCGGGGACAGGGCCAAAGCTATTGCGGTGGATTCCGCAGGTGAGGTCTACATCGCAGGCAGTACACGCCGCACAAACTTCCCTGTGACTCCCGGCGCCTTCCAGCAGGCTATCGGGGGCGGGGACTCCTTCTCCAACGGTCTTATCGACGCGTTCGTTCTCAAGCTCAACCGTGCCGGGTCGGCCCTCGTGTACTCTACATACCTGGGAGGCAGCGGCTACGATGAGGCCGCTTCGATTGTCGTGGATGCCGAGGGCGACGCGTACGTCACAGGCAGCACGACGTCGCCGAACTTTCCGCTTAAGAATCCGGCCCAGCCTGCCAATCGCGGCTCGCAGGATGCTTTCTTCGTCAAGCTGAACTCATCCGGTTCGGCGCTGGAGCTGTCCACGTATCTCGGAGGCATGAACGACGATATGGGCGCCTCCGTCGCCTTGGGGTCGGGCGGGGAGATCTACATCGGCGGCATTAGCCACTCAGGTAACTCTCCGGGCACCACATTTGGCCCCGGCTTGGCCGCCACCGCGTTTCTGACCAAGCTGCTGCCCAACACCTCCGCCCCTCCACTCCGGTTTGCCGCCAGCGTCGCCAACGCTACGTTTCCCGTCTGTCGTCCTGACCCGCAGGACACTGCGATCGCTGCCGGTGCCCTGTGGGTGATGTCTTTTCAGGCACCGGCTGCTGATGCGCCCCAGAGCGCCTCAACAGCACTTCGCCTGGCCGAAGCGCGCTGCCAGCCGCGCGTTCGAGAACCTCCGCCACTCCTCCGCCGAAGGCGTCGCCCCCCGCGCCGCCAGGTGTCGCTGATAGGCATTCTCGTCCGCCAGCTCCCGCAACAACTCCAGCAGCAACGCCCCCACCCGCCGGATCCGCTTCATACTTCCTCCGCCTTCAACTGCGATGCCACAAACGGCGTCTCGTACGACCGCGCCACCCGCGTCCCGCGCAGGAGCCCGGCCCACACCCGCACCGAATCCGCCACGATCACCATCACCATCAAGGCGAAAACCAGGCACACGGCCGCGTCCAGCCGGTTGTTGAAGATCAGGGTCTGGGTTTCGGCGAGCTTGCTGGCCGGCACTTGGCCCGCCGCCACCTTGGCCGCCAGGACGTCCGCCGCCGCCAGAAAGCCGATGCGCGGCGCGGGCGAGAAAATCTTCTGATAGGAAGCTGTCATCGTCACCGCCAGCAGCCACGCCATCGGCACGCAGGTCACCCACATGTATTTGGCCCCATGCATCTTGATCAGGATGGTCGTGGCCACACATAGCGCGATGGTGGCCAGCAACTGGTTCGAGATCCCGAACAGCGGCCACAGGCTGTTGATCCCGCCCAGCGGATCGATCACCCCCTGGTACAGGAAATACCCCCAGGCCACCACCACCGCCGCGCTGGTCAGGACAATACTGGGGTACCAACTGGTCCTGCCCAGAGGCTTCCAGACGTGCCCCAGCAGGTCCTGCAGCATGAAGCGGCCCACCCGGGTGCCGGCGTCGAGAATGGTGAGAATGAACAAGGCCTCGAACATGATGGCGAAGTGATACCAGAAGCCGAGAATGGCCTCGCCTCCGCCGCCGCGGGCGAAGATGTGGGCCATGCCTAGCGCCAGCGACGGCGCGCCGCCGGTGCGATAGAAAAGCGTCTGCTCGCCCACCTGCTTCGCCAGGACTTCCATCTCGACGGCTGTCACCGGGAAGCCCCAACTTGTGATGGTGGCGACGGCGGCGGCGGGCGTCGCCCCCACGATGCCTTCGGGAGAATTCACGGCGAAGAAGATGCCCGGCTGCAGCACGCAGGCCGCGATCATGGCCATGATGGCGACAAAGCTCTCGAGCAGCATCGAGCCGTATCCCACCGGCCAGGCGTGCCACTCCTTCATGATGAGCTTCGGCGTGGTGCCGGAGGAGATCAGGGCGTGGAAGCCGGAG
>JBGOUV010000276.1:0-9380 GCA_041477815.1 Terriglobia bacterium
GAGATTTTCAACGATACCGTGCTCGGCTACAACAAGTCGGGCAAGGAGGTCGTGCGCACGACGGTAGAAGAGCCAACCTTCGAGCGCCCGGCCCAACATCTGAATTCCATCTAGAGGAAGAAACCATGCACCCCACCGCAGTCGCCCCCACCATCGACGAGGCCGTCACCCTGGCCCGCGGCCACGTCTACGCGTTTCTGGCCTCCGCCCTGGCCGATCCCTTGCAGCCGCACTTCGAGCAGGCGCTCGACCGGCGGCTCCAGACCGTCGCCGTAGCCGCCGCGGGTCTGCTGGCCTCCGAGGCCCCCACGTCGATGGAGCTCGGCCCTGGCGAGCACCAGCCGGGCACTCTCGATCTACTGCCGGTTACGGAAGCTCTCGCGCGGCCCCGCGAAGCGCTGATCCGCGAGCACCAGGACCTGTTCGGCCTGCTGCTCGGCAAGACCGTCATCCCCTACGAGACGGAATACTGCCGCCAGACTCTTACCTTCTACCGCGCGCAGCAATTGGCGGACATCGCCGGCTTCTACCGCGCTTTCGGCCTGGAGACCGGCAGCGAGGCCCCCGAGCGCCAGGATCACCTCTCGGTGGAGCTCGAGTTCATGGCCCACCTGATCCACAAGGAGCTCTTCGCGGCGGCCTCGCCGGACCCGGCGCTGCAAGAGAAAGCGTCGCTCTGCTCGGCAGCACAGAAGGAGTTCTTCCGGACACACTTAGGCTGGTGGGTCCCGGCCTTCACGGCGCTTCTTCGCCGGGAGGCCTCCGGCCCCCTGTACTCCGCCCTGGCCGTGGCCCTGGCCTCCTTTCTCCCCGGCGAGCGGGCGCTGTTCGATATTCCGCCCAATCGCAATTTGGCCGAGCCGCTGCCGGAGCCCCCACCGATCCAGGAAGACTCCTGTTGCGGCGCCGCGTGCGAATGAAGAAAGCACGCGCGGCGTTCAGGCCGCCGTCTCTGGAGCCGTTTTCTCCATTCGAGATTTCAGTTTCTGCGTCCGTCCCGGTGAGCGATCTCGGAGCCGAGTTCTATCCGAGCGCTTCAAGACCGGCCTGGTCCGGAGTCCCTGAGGTGCGGGACTGATTACACCTGTCGCCCCACCCGAGCGTAGCCGCCTTCCACGGCCAGCCTACACCCCGGTGCGCCGGTGATCGTTGCGGCCCACTAACCGCGCCAGCCTGGCCAGCTCGGACTTCTTCCGCGTGCCAACCCGCAGGCCACGCTCGCTGCGACCGTGCCACAGGCTCTGGTCCAGGGTTCGGATCAAACGGTGGGCCGGCGAGCTGGAGGCCGTTTCCAAGGCGCCGATCATGGACTCCAGCCACTGCTTTTCGGCGTGGAGGTCTTTGAGAACTTTTTCCAGGTTCATAGGTACCCCCAGGAAGAGCCTAACGCGGGGTACCGTGTAGATTTTATAAAGGATGGGGGGGCCGGTATAAAGATTCTGTGTAGGTATTCATCAGTTAGCGGGAACTACCGGTCCGGCAAACCGGTAACCTATGCCTTGTTCGGTCAATATGTATTCGGGATCACCCGGATCGGCCTCGATCTTCTTGCGGATGTGGCCGATGTGAACGCGCAGGGTCTGGGTGTCGTCCACGTAGCGGAGGCCCCATACTTTCTGGACCAGCATCTTGGAGCTGACCGCGCAGTTGGCATTCTGGGCCAGGTAGGCCAGGATGTCGAATTCCGTGCGGGTCAAGTGGAGTTCCTGGCCGTCCTTGAACACCCGCCGGCGGGGGATGTCGATCTTAAGCGAGCCGGCCGATATCACCACCGGGGACAAAGGCGCCCCGGTCGAGCGGCGCAACAGCGCCCGGATCCGGGCCAGCAGCTCGCCGGTGGCGAATGGCTTGGTGATGTAATCGTCCGCCCCCAGGTCCAGGAGCTTGATCTTCATGGTTTCTTCATCCCGGCCCGAGACCACCAGGATGGGCACGGGCCGCCATTCCCGCAACTTCCGGCAAACGTCCACGCCGCTCATGTCGGGCAACAGCAGATCGAGAATCACCAGGTCGGGATCGTGTTCCAAGGCGGAGTTCAGCGCCTCGTTGCCGGTCGCCGCCACCAAGACCTCGTAGTGGTGCCTGGCCAGGGTGGCGGTCAACAAACGACGCATCAACTCTTCATCGTCGGCCACCAGGATCCTGGCGGGCTTCTCCGGTACGCCTGCCGCTTCCATTCGCCAGCCTACCCCCGCGCAGATTATAGCCTAAGTGTGGTACAAAGGGTACTTCTATTTTTGTCATGCAAAACAACACCATTAAGCACAAGCTAAAAGCCGGGGGCGCGGTTCTCGGCACCTGTATTACCGACCATATCTCATCCGAAATAGTCACTATTTTCAAGGCGGCGGGGCTGGACTTCTTTTTCATCGACACGGAGCACTCGGTGCCCAGCTACCGGGACGTCCAGACCCTGGTCCGGGCCGGGCGGGGTGCGGGCGTGATCCAGCTGGTGCGGGTCACCCAGGCGGAGTACTTCCTGATCGCCCGCCTGCTGGACGTGGGCGCCATGGGCATCGTCGCCCCGCGCATCTCCTCGGTGGAGGAGGCGCGCAAAGTCGTGGACGCCATGAAGTTCACTCCCGACGGCAGCCGGGGCTACGGATTGCGGGGAATCATCAACGATTATCAGTATAAAGGCGCGCGCGCCGAGATGGATTCGGCCAATAGCGAAACCATGGTCGTCCTGCAGGTGGAGACCAAGGAGTGCCTGGACGCGATTTTCGAGGTCGCCGCCGTGCCCGGCGCGGACGCTTTTATGATCGGTCCCTTCGACCTCTCGATCTCGCTGGGGATTCCGGGCCAGTTCGACGACCCCATCTTCTGGAAGGCGGTGGACCGCATGGTGGAGGCGGCCAACCAGGCGGGCATCGCGCCGGGGATCCATTTCGGCAACGCGGCGCAGCTTAAGCGGGCCGCCGAGCGGGGATGCCGATTCCTGGTATGCGGGTCGGACTCGTCGGTCATGCTGGCGGGGTTCAAGGGGATCGTCGGGGATTTGGCGCTGGGCAAGGGACCGGAGGGTAAGGGCGGCTACATGTAGGGCGCCGCTGGGAGGCGGCGGGGTCAGAAGCTGAAGCCGAATTCCCCCATCACGTTGGCCCAGCGGTCGCGGGTGCGGAACGGCGGGACGAGGCCGATCGGATCACCCTTGGTGTGGCCCTGGTAGACCTTGCCCATAACGCCGACGCGGAAGTGTTTGTAGCGGTCCAGCGCGATGCTACCCCCCACCAGTCCGTAGTAGCCCCAGCCGCCGCGGGTGTTGCAGACGTAGCAGTCCACGCTGTAGTACTCGCTGGGCTGGTGGAGCAGTTCGCTGTACTGCAGGCGCGCGCCGCCGCCCCCGCCGGAGAGCAGGAACCGGCCGCCGCGGTCAACCGGCAGGATGGCGCGGGCGCCGAAGGGGATCAGGAATTGGTAGTCGCGGATGCGCAGGCGGCCGAACCTGGAGGTGTCGAGGAAGTCGCGGACCCGGGCGGCGTAGAAGATGGTGTCCAGGCCGACGTCGGCCTGGATGTAGCGATGGAGGCGGTAGCCGTAGCCGACACTGAGGATGCCGCTATTATTGAGCAGCGGCTCCAGGTGGGCTTGGGGCTGGGCCGCTCCGCCGCCGACGGTGAAGGTATGTCTGGGATACCAGGATTGGGCGGCCAGCGACCCTGACAGCGCCAGCGCGACAAAGAGAAGCGGTCTCATAGTGCCCGAGTAGACGCGGCCGGGCAGTAGCGCGTTTCACTGGCTGCTGGGGGCGGGCTGGACGATCCGGAGTTTGATGGGGGCGGAGGCGTAGAAGGACTTGAGGGGGGAGCGGGTTTCTACCTCGCCGGTGAGGGCTATGGTCTGCTCCATGGGCTTGACCCAGGGCTTGGCTTCGAGGACGAAGCGCTGGGTGGTCTCCTCTTCCGTGATCAGGACGCCGTTGAGGCCGACGTCGAGGACGCGGACGCCGGGAGGGAGGTTGAGGACGCTGATGGGGACGCGGCCATCGAAGCCCTTCTCGCGCTTCACGGTGACGGTGACTTCGGCGGTGGAGCCCGCCTGGAGGGTCACTTCGCTCTGGCCGGCTTCGACGCGGAGGTCCGGGGATTGGGCCAGGGCGAGGGTGCGGAGTTTGTCGTCGGCGGAGGCGGTATGGGTGATAGTACCGGAGACGCCGGTGACGTGCAGGGGGAGGGACTGGGGGAGCTGGGCGTCGGGGTCGGCTTCGAGGATCAGGATGGTGGAGTCCTGGCCGGGAGGGATCGTGTTGCGGGTGGCGCGGAGGCCCTTGGGGAGGTCGCGGAGCTCGACCTCGATGGGGAGGTCGAAGCCGTCGAGACGGGCGGCGGTGACGCGGAGGGCGAGGCGTCCGCCGCGGGGGACGTTGGGGTTGGAGGGCGCCACGTCGAGGAGGAAGCCGGGTACGGGCTCGCGGACGGTGAGGCGGTAGGCGTAGTCTTCGCCCTGCAGGCCGCGGAGGTCGCGCAGGCGGACCAGGTATTCGCCATCGGCAGGGGCGGTGAAGTTGAGGCGGGAGTCCTTGCCGCAGAGCGGTCCGCCGTCGTCGTTGCGGTAGTACAGTGTGCCGGCGGGGAGACCGTTGGGGGTGAAGGCGCGGCCGGGGGGATGCATCTGGACCTTGTAGATGGGGGTGTCGACGGCGTGGGCTTCGGGGGTGGTGTCGAAGTAGCCGAGGCGCTGGCCGTTGAAGCTCTCGAAACGGAAGTCGTCGTCGGGGCCGCGGGGGAGGGCCTCGATCTTGAGGATCTCGTTGCCGATGAGAATCCAGTCGCCGACGGCCAGACCGTCGGTGGAGAGCAGACGGAGACCGGGGCCGGCGGAGTCGCGGTCGGCCAGGGTGAGGGCAGTGGCCTGGACGGCGCGGGCGATGGCGCGGGGGATCGGCTTACCCTGGGCGTCCAGTATTTCTAAGACGGAGTCGAGGGAGGAGCCGAAGCGCTGGGCTTCGACCTCGACGACGAAGCGCTGGCCCTTGCGGGCGCGGAAGCGGTAGAGGTCCTCGTCGGGGGCGTTGACGCCGCCGTTGATGCGGCCGTTGACGGTGGAGGGGACGGCGAGGGTCTGCGGCGTGGCGCTTTCGATCTCGGTGACTTCGGGGTAGTCGCCGACGGCCAGGCGGAGCTTGTTGTGGGTGGCGCCGCGCTTGGAGGGGAGGCTGATCTCCTGGGCGGGGAGCTGCTCGAAGGTGGGCTGGCCTGTGATGGTGGTCTTGCGGGAGTCGCCGAGGTTGAAGCCGTAGAAGGTTAGCTCGGTGGGCTTACCCTTTTGGAGGCCGAGGGGCCAGGCGCCGGTGACATAGGGGTACTCGCCGAGCTTGACGCGGTAGATGTGACGGCGGCTGCCGCCTTGCTCGACGTCGCTGACGCGGAGGGTGTAGCGGCCGTCGGCGGGGATGCGGTAGGCGAGGGCGGCGCCGGGTTTGGAATCGTCGATGCGGCGGGAGGCGAGCAGGGAGCCTTTGGCGTCGTAGAGGTCGAGGCCCCAACGCAGGGCGGAGCCGATGGTGGCAGTGGAGATCTCGAAGACCAGCTCGCGGTTGGCGGGGGCGTGGAAGCTGAAGAAGTCCTCGTCACCGGGGGTGCGAATCGTGCCGGCTACGACGGAGGGGAGGAAGACGTATTCGGTTTGGAGGAGGGCTTCGGGGATGGAGTCGTTGGGCTCGATCTCGGGGACTTCGCCGTAGTAGGGCTCGATCGAGAGGGTGTTGGTATTGGTGCTGCCTTCGGCGGTGACGAGACGGAAGCGGTAGGGGCCGATCTGGGCGTCCGGGGCGACGGTGACTTCGAGGGTGACCTGGTTGCGGGGCGGGAAGCCGCCGACGTTGATGGAGGGGCGCTGGCCGGAGCGGTTCTCGGTGAAGTCGCCCAGCTCGTTGACGTGCTTGACGGTGGCGGTAACGCCGGGGAGGTCGAAGAGGGCCTGGGTGGCGCCGCGAAGGTTGATGCCCTCGACGCGGACCTCGGTGACCAGGCCACGGGTGATGGCGTTGGGTGTGGATTCGAGGAGGGTCGGGGGGTTCGTCCTATATTGCGCCAGGGCGGCTAGGGGGAGGAGAATAGCTATCAGGCTGCGACGTGGCGCACGCACTCTTGCGTGCCGCGCCGAGACTCCTCTCGGCGCCTGCCGGTGCGGGGAACAAGGGTCGAGGCGAGTCTCGACCCGGCAGGCTGAAGCCTGGGCCACGTCGTTGGTGTCGAAGCTCAATAGGTATCTCATGGCGTTAGCAGAGCGATGGAGCCGTCGAAGCGGCCGGCGGCGAGGCGTTTGCCGTCGGGCGAGAAGGTGAGAGCCTGGACCCAGTCGGATTGGGAGCCGAGGACCTTGATCTCTTCCAGGGTGGCGGCGTTCCAAACGCGGATGGAGCGGTCGGAGGAGGAGGAGACCAGGCGTTTGCTGTCGGGGGAGTAGGCTAGTTTGAGAATTGTGCCCTCGTGGCCGGCCAGGGAGTGGACCATCGTGCCGCCCTTGTCGGTGAGGTCCCAAACGCGGATGAACTTGTCGGCGCCGGCGGCGGCGATCTGTTTGCCGGAGGGGTGGAAGGCGAGGGTGAGGATGGCGTCGAGGGGCTCGCTGAGGGTGAAGAGGCGGCGGCCGGTTTGGGGGTCCCAGAGCTTGATGGTGCGGTCGGCGGCGCCGGAGGCGAGGCGCTTGCCGTCGGGGGAGAAGGCCAGGGCGAAGATGGAGTCGATGTGGTCCTTGAGGGTGGCGAGCTCTTTGCCGGAGGCGGCGTCCCAGAGCTTGATCAGTTTGTCGTAGGAGGCGGTAGCGAGGCGGGCGCCGTCGGAGGAGAACGCTACGGCGTAGATGGCGTCGCTGTGGCCTCGCAGGGTTGTCCGGCGCTCGCGGGTGTCGGTGGACCAGACCACTACCTCGCCAAACTGGGCGGGGGAGCCGCCGGCGGCGGCGAGGAGCTTGCCGTCGGGTGAGAAGGCTAGGGAGCGGACTACGTCGGAGTGTCCGGGAAGCGTGGCTACGACCTTTTGCGTGGAGGCGTCGAGGAGCTGGACCTCTTTGTAGCGGCCGGCGGCCAGGAGACGGCCGTCGGGGGAGAAGGCTAGGGAGGCGACCTCGGGGTTGACGGCGGTGCGGGGCTTGATGTCGGGGATCTTGGGGGCGGCGGTGGGGATGGTTTCACCGGGGGTGGGGCCGGGGGCGCCGGCGTCGATCCACTGGGCCAGGGCGCCTATCAGCTCGGGTCGGAGGGCGCCTCCGAAGGGCATTTGGGGTTGGAGCTTGCCGCGTAGCATTTGGATCAGGCGGCTTTCGGAGGACTTGCCAGGGACGAGGGAGGGGCCGTGGGTACCACCTTTTAGTAGGGACTCGTGGGAGTCCATTACTAGTCCGCCTTGCTTGGTGGCGGAGGAGTGGCAGGCCAGGCAGTTGTCGCGGAGGATGGGGAGGACGTCCTTCAGGTAGGAAACGGGGGCCGGAAAAGCAGGGCAAAGTGCAAAAGGCAAAAGGCAAAGGGCAAAGGTGAAGGAGGCGCTGGCGCGCGGCTTCCTTTTGCGCTTTGCACTTTGCACTTTGCCTTTTGACTTGGGTTTCTGCATTGCTAGTGATTGAACAGAAACTCCTTACCGGTAAGCATCGCCCACATCAGGTCCTCGAAGGGTTTGCGGCGGGGGTCCTTTTCCAGGGGATCCTGAGCGGTGGCTTGGCGGGCTTCGGTTAGGGCCTGGAGGATTTGGGACCTTTCGTTCGCGGTGGGGGGGCGGCTGAAGGAGGATAGGTAGAGGTGCTCCACGGCCTTGGCATCGGACAGACCTAGCTTTAGGAACATGTCGATGGTGCCGTCCTTCGCCGAAAGCATTTGGTTGAGGGTGTCGCCGTTGATTACGTGGAGGGCCTGGGTGATGGTTGGTTCTTGCTGGCGCTCGGCGGCGTCGGGGTTGGTGCGGGTGGGGCGGCCGAAGGCGGTTAGGAAGTAGGAGTTCACTTGGGAGTCGGGGAGTTGCAGGGCGCGGGTGCCGGCGGGGTAGCCGTCGAAGCGATTGGGGACGCGGGTGACTTGGGAGATGGCGTCGAGGAGGACTTCGGAAGGGAGGCGCTTGATCAGGTAGTGGGAGTAGTACTTGGTGTCCTTCTCGTTGGCGGGCGTGGTCGTGGAGGCGCGCTGGTAGGCGGCGGAGTTGAGGATCAGGGAGATGAGGCGCTTGATGTCGAAGTGGTGGCCGGTGAAGTCCTTGGTCAGGGACGTGAAGAGCTCCTCGTTGGAGGCGGGGTTGGTGGCGCGGACGTCATCTACCGGGTCGACCAGGCCGCGTCCGAGGAAGTTTTGCCAGACGCGGTTGACTAAAGCGCGCGCGAAGTAGGGGTTTTCGGCGGAGGTGAGCCACCGGGCCAGGTGGCGGCGGCGGTCCTGGTCGGACTGGAGGTCAAGGGGCTGTCCGTCCAGGGGTCGGGGTGGGAGGGGCTTGCCCAGGCGGGGGTGGTTTACGTCGCCGGTGGGGTTGGTGTAGACCTCGGTGTCGCCGGCCTCGGCGCCGTTCTTGAGGCCGATGCGGGAGAGGAGGTTGGCCATCTGGTAGTAGTCGCGCTGGGTCCACTTCTCCAGGGGATGGTTGTGGCAGCGGGCGCAGGTAATAGAAAGACCCAGGAAGGACTTGGTGACGCTCTCGCTTAGCTCGATGGGGTTTTTGTGGAGGACGTAGAAGTTTAAGGCGCCGTTTTCGCGGGTGTTGCCGGAGGAGACCAGGATTTCCTGGACGAACCGGTCCCAGGGCTTGTTGGAGGCTACGCCGGCGCGGATCCAGTGGTAGTAGGACCACATGGCGTTGGGGCGGAGGCGGCGGGAGGAGACCAGAAGCAAGTCGGACCACTTGTAGGCCCAGTAGTCGATGAACTCTTCGCGTGTGAGGATGGATTCGATGAGCTTGGCGCGCTTGTCGGGGGAGGGGTCGGTGGTGAAGCGCTCGATCTCCTCGGGGGTGGGGAGGATGCCCATCGCGTCGAGGTAGACGCGGCGGAGGAAGGTGTTGTCGTCGGCTTGGGGGGAGGGCAGGATGCGGAGGGCCTGCAGCTTGCTGAGGACGTGGTCGTCTATGAAGTTTTGATGGGGGGAATTGGTCGTGGTGACTGGATTGGGGTAGGGGACGCCGAGGCGGGCGAAGCCTACCTGGCTCTGATACCAGACGGTGATGGCGGCCTCGCCGGGGCCGGTCATCTGGACGCGGCCGAGGTCGTCGACGGAGGCTACGCCGGCGTCGGTGGAAGAGAACTTGACATAGCGGGTGACGTCTTCGGTGTGGCCGTCGGAGTAGCGGGCGCGGACCAGGACTTGCTGCGAGGCAGAGGGCTCGAGCCAGGCGGAGGCGGGGAGGATGTCGAGGGATTGGATGCGGGGGTCGGAGTCGCGGGGGAGAGCAGCGCCGCCGGCGATC
>JBGOUV010000371.1:0-7018 GCA_041477815.1 Terriglobia bacterium
CCGGGAGCGCCGGGCCGAGCTCCCCAGGGCCCCGGCCGGCACGCCGCCCGTAAGATTTCGATTGTGCAGCACCCGCTCGCGGTGCGAGGTGTATTGGACATCCACGGTCAAGGCGACGGCGCGGCACCCGGCGGCCTGGGCATTCTCCACCAGCTCGCGGTTCCCTTCGTCCGTATCCCGGGCATAGAGCTGGAACCACAGGGGACCGGCGGCGGCGGCCGCGATCTTATCGATCGGAAAGCTCGCCACCGTGCTGACGATCATGGGGGTGTTCGAGGCGGCGGTGGCGCCGCGGTGGGTGTCCAGCTCGCCGTTGGGGTGCAATTGCCCGTGACCGGCCGAGGGGGCGATCATCAGGGGGTAGGCCAGTTTCAGGCCCAACACCTCGGTGGACGGGTCGATGGCGCTGACGTTCACCAAGGCCCGGGGGACGAGGTCCACCCACTCGAAGGCCTCCCGATTGCGTCGCAGGGTGAACTCCCCCTCCACTCCCAGCGCTGTGTACTGATAAGCCTCCCGGGACACTTTGGCGAAGGCCACCGGCTCGAAATCGAACGCGGTCAGGAGCTCGTTCATGGCCGGAACCCGGCTGTGATCCCGAAAGGGGTCCTGCTGCGATTGCAAAAGCGGCGACCCGGCCAGGAAACCCGCCGCGCCCAGTAGCGCCCGCCGCCGCGTCAGGCCGTGGCGCCACCGATACTCCCGTCGTCCCATGGCCAACAGTATACTCCGGGCCGACGCCGCCGGTGGGGAGGCCGCCCCCTGCTGCCCGCCCCGGCCGTACTCCGCCGCGCGGGCGACGGGGCAGGTGGGCTCCGTCACGCTGAATTCAGTATAATCACTAAGGAGGCAAGAAACTATGAAACGATCCGCACGCGCGGTGTGGAAGGGCAATCTGACAAGCGGTTCCGGGACGGTCTCGACGGCCACTGCCACGCTGGCAACGACGCCGTATTCCTTCCACAGCCGCTTCGAGCAAGGAGCCGGCACCAACCCCGAGGAGCTCCTGGCCGCCGCCCACGCCGGCTGCTTCGCGATGGCCCTCTCGCATCAACTGGCCCAGGCCGGCTTGACCGCGGACACTCTGGAAGCCACCTGCACCATCACCCTGGACCAGAAGGACGGAGGCTTCGCGATCACCGAGAGCCATCTCGAGTTGAAGGCCAAGGTGCCCGGCGCCACGCAGGCGGCGTTCGATCAGGCCACCCAGGCCGCCAAGACCGGGTGCCCTGTGTCTAAGTTGTACAATACCAATATTACATTGAACGCTCGCCTGGAAAGCTAGGGAGGCTCCGGCTCCAACCGGCGAGAACCAGCGAACCAGCCTCCCGGGTTGACAGGGGCCGCGGGGAACAGATAGACTGAAGGGTAGTCGAAGGCCGTCGGGGCGTGGCTCAGCCTGGCTAGAGCGCCTGGTTCGGGACCAGGAGGCCGGTGGTTCAAATCCACTCGCCCCGACCAATCCCCTCCAGCAGTCAGGCAACCCTGCTTCCACCACGCCGGGCAGCGGCCCACGCCAAGCAGCGGCCCACGCCAACAACGGAGGATAGGAACGAAAAGGGTTAGTGGTACGCCTGAGTGGACTCGAACCACCGGCCTTCTGCTCCGGAGGCAGACGCTCTATCCATCTGAGCTACAGGCGCACACCGGACTCCTCCTATAGTGCCACCCCGCCCCGCCGGGCGTCAATAGCGGCGGCAAAACTTGCTAGCATGGAGGCTATGCCCGCGGTGGCGATGCCGGAGGTCGAGGACGACGTTCTGGACCGCCTGGAGCCGCTCTACAACGTCGTGCTGCTCGACGATGACGACCACACTTACGACTACGTGGTCGAGATGCTCGTCAAGGTCTTCGGCGTCAGCGAGGCGGTGGCGTTCCGGCACGCGGTCGAGGTCGATACCCGGAAACGGACGGTGGTGCTGACCTGCGCCTGGGAAGAGGCCCGCCGCAAACAGGAGGCCATCCACGCCTACGGCGCCGACTGGCGGCTGGAGCGGAGTAAGGGGTCGATGTCGGCCATCATCGAGCCGGCGGGGGGGAGCAATTAACCACCAAGACACCAAGGCACCAAGAAAACCAGGATGTTCTTGGTGCCTTGGTGTCTTGGTGGTGAATTGCTTGCCTGGTCCTACCCCGCCGATTCCCCAATGTCCCCCGACCGGCTGATCGCGAAGTCCAGCTCATCCATTTCCCCGACCGGCTGGCGGTCGATCGGGCGGCGGGCCGGGGGCGCTGCCGGCTCGGCTTCGGGGGGACGGTGGGCCAAGGCCAGGGCGGCCTGCTCGTAGCCCACCGCGGCGTGGTAGACGGCCTTGTCGTAAAACTGGGAGATCGCCGCCGCCAGCTCGTACTCCAGCGGCAGTTCGGCGGGCTCCCCGGAGACCGAGTCCCGCAGGAACTCCAGCAGCAGCGTCTTAGCAATGGTCAGGGCGAACAGGACGTGGCTGAAGGGAATCCCTTCCTGGAAGCGGCGGCGGCCGAAGGCCTCGTAACGGCTCTGCACGGCGAACTCGGTGCGGCCGCTCAGCCACTGGCCCAGGTTGCGGAACAGATCGTGGGCGCGTTCGTGGAGGTCCTCGTCGGACATGCGGTGGTACGCGCCCGTGCGCGGATCGCGCCGGACCGCGTCGATCAGGTCGTTGGTCAGCCGGTCGGCATTGTGTTCGACCAACTGGATGAGCCGGCGGGAAATCATTCAGTCCTCGTCCTCTTCATCCGGCTCGGCGGCGTGCGTGGCTTCGTCTTCCTCGGCGGCGCGAGGCTTGGCCGCCTTCTTGGCGGCTTCGTCGGAGCGCGCGGACTTCTTATCCTTACCCGCCGGCTTCTTCTTCGCCTTGCCCTTCTTGTCCTCTTCGGCCGGGGCGCTCGCCGCGGCCGCCGGGTGGCGGCTGGCGACGGTTTCCAGGCTCTTGGCGAAGTCCGGGTAGTTGTACTGCTTGCGCCAAGCCTCGATGACAGGCTTCAGCTTCTGCCAGACGGCCATGTGCTCGTAGTTGGTGGCATTGAATAACTCTTCGGCAATCAGGCCCCTGACCACCAGGGCGCAGGCCATGTCCCAGTAACCCAGCACCATGCCGATGAAGAGTCCCCCCTTGCTGCCATCCGGATAGCGTTTCTGGAAGTCCTTGTAATCCTTGAACTTGAGCTCCCGCCCGATGAAATCGCGGGCCTGCCGCAGTCTCTTCTCCCGCCGCAGATCGTAGAGCTGGAGCAGCAACTTGGCATCTTCATGGGTAGCGTGGGAAGGCATGAATCCTCCTGAAATGGTAGATAGTATGACCCATCATAGCAAAACGAAGGAAATCCGGGCGGCCCTTTACCGCCCGCTGCCGCCCCGCTGGGACTAGCGTCCCCCGGCCAGGCGGGAGAGGACTTCTTCCTGGGCCAGGAACTCGACCTCCGGAAGCCGGATGCAGCCCAGGTCACAGTGGTGCTCGGGGAACAGGCGGCGGAACATACTGCGGATCCAGGCCTCGCCGGCCGCATACTCGGGCACCGCGTTGCCCAGGCAGACGCCGCCACCCTCGATCAGACAAACCCAGTCACCCGAGTCCTCGGCGCGTTGCACGGCCAGATGGACCATCTCGCGACCAACGGAGTGAACCTCGCTGAGCTGCCTCATGCCCCGATCATGCCTCGCCCGGCCGCCAAATCCAATAGGTCGGGCGATTCATTTGGAGGAGTACCCCGGTTCTGGTACCGCCCCGCCGGGCGTCAATCCTGGACCTGGGTCTGGACCCGCACCGGATGCGCCAGCTCGTAAGCCTCCACGGCCGGAACCTTCTGGAGCAGGTAGCCGAGCTGGTCGACGCCGCTGAGCAGGCAGTGCTTGGAGAAGCCATCTATGGGGAAGGTAACCGAGCGCCCGCTGGGCAGACGCAGGGTCTGGGAAGCCAGATTGACCTCCACCTCCGCGGCCGGATCCTCCCTTGCCACACCCAGCAGCTCCGCGTGGGTGGCGGCATCCACAACGATCGGCAACAGGCCGTTCTTCAAGCTGTTGTTGCGGAAAATGTCGGCGAACGACGTGCTGATCACGGCCCGGAAGCCGGAACCCAGCAAAGCCCAAGGCGCATGCTCCCGCGAGCTGCCGCACCCGAAATTGTCACCGGCCAGCAACACCGCCGCCCCCTCCGCCCGCGGCTGGTTCAGAATGAAGTCGGGCTTGGGGCGCCCGTCGCCATAGTAGCGCCAGTCGCAAAAAAGGTCTTTGCCGAGCCCGGTCTTATCGGTGGTCTTGAGAAAGCGCGCCGGAATGATCTGGTCCGTGTCGATGTTGTCAATCGGCAGCGGCACCAGCCGCGAAGTAAAGGTCATGTGAAAAGAAGCTCCTAGCTATTAGCAATTAGCAACCCGGCTATTTGCCGCTGCTCCAGCCTGCTAAGAGCTAACAGCTAATAGCTAACAGCTTCTTTCCCTACAACAGCGTTCGCACATCCGTCACCACCCCGGTAAGGGCGCTGGCGGCGGCGGTCAGGGGGCTGGCCAGGAAGGTCCTGCCGCCCTTGCCCTGGCGGCCTTCGAAGTTGCGATTCGAAGTGGAGACGCAGTACTGACCGGCGGAGAGCTCGTCGCCGTTCATGGCGATACACATGGAGCAGCCGGGCTCGCGCCAGTCGCAGCCGGCGGCGCGGAAGATTTCGGGCAGGCCTTCCGCCTCGGCCTGAACCTTCACCTGCTGGGAGCCCGGGACCACCAGAACGCGCAGCCTGGGGTTGACGTGACGCCCCCGGAGCAGGCCGGCGGCCAGACGCAGGTCGGAGAGGCGCGAGTTGGTGCAGCTTCCGATAAACACCACGTCGAGCGGGTGGCCGAGCAGCGGCCGGCCCGCCTCCAGACCCATGTAAGCGAGGGCGTTGCTCTCGGCCGTGGTGGCCGGCCGGGGTATGGGCGACGTGATGGACATGCCCATGCCCGGGTTGGTGCCGTAGGTGATCATGGGCTCCAGGCGATCGGCGTCGATCGTCACCGACTTGTCATAGGTGGCGCCGGGATCGGTGGGGAGCCCGCGCCAGCCGGCCACGGCAGCGTCCCAGGCGGCGCCGGAGGGGACGCAGGGCCGGCCCGCCAGGTACTCGATGGTGGTATCGTCGGGGGCCACCAGGCCGGCGCGGGCCCCGCCCTCGATCGACATGTTGCAGACCGTCATGCGGCCTTCCACGGTGAGCGACCGGATGGCGCTGCCGGTGTATTCGAGGACGTGGCCGGTGCCGCCACCCACCCCGATCCGGGCGATCAGGGCCAGGATGATGTCCTTGGCGCTGACGCCGGGGTGCAGGGTCCCGTCGATCCGCACTTCGAAGGTCTCGGGCCGCGTCTGGAGCAGGCACTGGGTGGCCAGGACGTGCTCTACCTCAGTCGTGCCAATACCAAACGCAAGAGCCCCCAGGGCGCCGTGCGTGGAGGTGTGGCTGTCGCCGCAGACGATGGTCATGCCCGGCTGGGTCGCACCCAGCTCCGGGCCGATGACGTGTACGATCCCCTGGCGCCGGTTATTCATGTCGTACAGCGGCACGCCGAACTCGCGGCAATTGGTGCGCAGTTGCTCCACCTGCTTGGCGGCGATGGGATCCAGGATGGGGAGCGTGCGGTTGGTGGTGGGGATGCTGTGGTCCATGGTGGCCAGGGTCTGGTGGGGCCGGCGAACCTGCAAGCCGCGCTCGCGCAGTCCCTGGAAGGCCTGGGGCGAGGTGACCTCGTGGACCAGGTGCAGATCGATGTAGAGCACCGTCGGGCAATCCGGCTCGACGCTGACCACATGGGAGTCCCAGATTTTCTGGAAGAGGGTACGGGGTTGCGATGTTGACATCATCTCTATTTTAGCAACTCTGCGGCGCGGAAGCCGGGGAGCAGGGGATCCAAGAAGCGGACTCCCTCGAGCGTCCGGCCCTCCTGGAAGTCCTCGCTCAACAAGACCGGAATGTGGTGGAGGCGGGCGACGGCCCAGATCTGGGCGTCCCAGTAGTTGAGCTGATAGGTACGGACGCCGCGGATGGCTTCTTCCACCACGCGGTGCGTGACGTCGAAAACAGTCCAACTCTGAAGATACCGCGACGCTTCGCTGAGGGCGGCGGCGAGGGAGAGGGGAACGGCAGGTTTGCGCGTGACCGTGACGACGAATTCGCCGAGAATCTGGGTAGTCAGGGCGCCGGCGCCGGCGGTGACAAGTTGATCCATGACAGTAAGGGCTTGTCTCTGCTTGTCGAGGTTAGAACGATCGTAGCAGTAGAGCAAGACGTTAGTATCGACCAGGGTACGGACGGTCATGGGCGTCCTCTCGATTCCATTTGCGGTCGGTCGGTGGCACGGGGCCTTGAGCGATCCAATCGCTAATGAAGGCCTTTTGCTCTTCCCACACCCGGAGGCGCTCCTTCTCACTCGCGGTCTCTTCGGCGTAGCGATCCAGAACTTCGCGGACGATTTCAGCCTCCGTCTTGCCGGTCTGGCGGGACAGGCGCTTCAGGAAGCGGTCCTGGCGCCGTTCGAGATACAGTTGCTTGCGGATCATGGCAGGCATATATACATCGTACTATACATCGCGGGCTTAGCTCATCGTCGACTTTCCGGCGAATCGCTGGTACTATGGGCGTCCAGGACGCCAAAGTGGAGCCCCTGCCGCAGACCGTTTCCCACTACCGCGTGATTGAGAAGCTCGGCGGCGGCGGCATGGGCATCGTCTATAAGGCCGAAGACACCCGTCTCGGCCGAAACGTCGCCCTGAAATTTCTCCCCGAAGAATTCGCCCGCGATCGCCAGGCCCTGGAGCGCTTCCAGCGCGAGGCCCGCGCCGCCTCGGCCCTCAACCACCCCAACATCTGCACCATCTACGATATCGACGAACACGACGGCCGGCCGTTCATCGTCATGGAGCTGCTGGAAGGCGAGACGCTGAAGCACCGCATCGGCGGCCGGCCGCTCCCGATCGAGGACCTGCTGGAGCTGGCCCTCCAGATCGCGGACGCCCTGGACGCCGCGCACTCCAGCGGCATCACCCACCGCGACATCAAACCCGGCAACA
>JBGOUV010000071.1:0-20791 GCA_041477815.1 Terriglobia bacterium
GGTGGCTTGGCCGGCCTGCTGGCGGCGCGCTGGATCACCGACCTGCTCCTGCTATTCGTCGCCGAGCCGGATCGTCCCTGGCTGCGATTCCAGGCCAGCCCGGCGGTGCTGGTGGCGAGCATCGGGCTGACGCTCGCGGCTGGTTTCCTATTCGGCTTGCTGCCGGGGATTCGCGCGTCGCGGGTGAGCCCCGAGGCGATGCTGCGAGCAAACTCGGCGTCCGTAACGGGCCGCCGCGGCCGCGTCTCGCAAGCGGTTCTGGCGGGACAACTGGCGGCATCGCTCGTATTGGTAGTCTCGGCCGCGCTCTTTGCCCGCACCTTGTGGAACTTGAACAGCACCTCCGGCGGCTTCGACAGGAAGACGGTAGTGTATGGCCGGCCGAACTTCTTCCGAGCGCAGTTCCCGCGGGACCGCATACCTGGCGTGATGAAGGAGGTGCTCGATCGGCTCCGCCGCTCACCCCACGTCGCCCAGGTCAGCCTAGGTAGTCCGCCCATCCTCGAGGGCGGCTCGGGATGGGCCTGGGTGACTGTTCCCGGTTACGCGCTGGCCCCGGGCGAAGGCAACGTGGCTTACGGCAACAACTCCGCCCCCGGCTACTTCCAGACCCTGGGTATTCCCATGATCGCAGGACGCGACTTCGAGGAACGCGACCGCGTTCCTGGGGCCAGCGTCGCGATCGTAAACGACAA
Organism: Terriglobia bacterium; assembly: GCA_041477815.1. Classification (GTDB taxonomy): domain Bacteria; phylum Acidobacteriota; class Terriglobia; order Bryobacterales; family JACQDG01; genus JBGOUV01. The sequence continues at coordinate 696 of JBGOUV010000071.1, forward strand.
GCTCGCCCGGCATTACTTCCAGGGCAGGAATCCACTGGGACAGAAAATCCAGTACGGAACGAGGCCCCGTCCACTGGAAATCGTCGGGGTGGTCCAAGACATCAAGGATGTCAGCCTGCGGGAACCTCCCCAAGAGTTGGTTTATCTTCCGGTGGCGGCAGATCGTTGGGGCGCGATCGTGGCGCGGGCGAAGCCGGGCGTTGCGCCGCCCGTGGTTGAGGCTGAGATCCGCTCGGCCTTTGCCGCGGCGGCGAAAGAGGTTCCCGTGGAAACCGGGAGCCTCGAGGAAGCGGTGCAGCGCTCGCTCGGCCGCGATCGCCTGGTCGCGCGGCTCTCGGCGGCCTTCGGGGTCCTGGGAGTCCTGCTGGCCTCCATCGGCCTGTATGGCGCCATGGCCCATGCCGTGAGCAGCCGCACGCGCGAGATCGGCATCCGCATCGCCGTGGGGGCGGACGCCTGGGATGTCATACGGATGGTCCTCCAGCAGAGCCTGCGGGTGACCGGGCTGGGCATCCTGATCGGGTTGCCCGCCGCCATCGCCGGATCGCGCCTCGTCGGGTCGCTGCTGTTCGAAGTATCGCCCTCCGACCCGCTGACGCTGGCGGTTTCGGCGGCAGTCCTCGCCGCGGCCGCCTTGCTGGCCGCCTGGTGGCCGGCCCGCCGCGCGGCGCGTCTCGACCCCTCGCGAGCCCTGCGCTGTGAATAGCTGTCCCTGGAGTTTCCACATTTTCGGAAACCTCGGTCGGCCAGGTGGTTTGCCCACGATCCACGATCCACGATCTGGGACAGGCGGAGGCCTGTCCCACAACCCGACTGTGGTACGATGCTCAATTTGAGCAGGTACCCGTCACCCCCATGAAAGTCTACGAAGGCAAGGACATCCGCAATATCGGCGTCGTCGGACATGGCGATCACGGCAAGACCACCCTGGCCGCCGCTTTCCTCTTTACCGGCGGAGCCACCAACCGGCTCACCCGCGTCGAGGAGGGCAACACCGTCACCGACTTCGACGACGAGGAGCAGGCCCGCAAGATCACCATCTCCTCGGCGGTGGCCTACCTGGAGTGGAACAAGGTCAAGCTGAACTTCATCGACACCCCGGGCTACAACATCTTCCTGCACGACACCAAGGGCGCCCTTATCGCCGCCGACTCCGCCCTGGTGGTGGTCGACGCCGTGGGCGGCCTGCAGGTGCAGACCGAGAAGGTGTGGTCCTACGCCGATGAGTTCGAGCTGCCCCGGGCCATCGTGGTCAACAAGCTGGACCGCGAGCGGGCCAGCTTCGAGCGCGCGGTGGCGGGTGTCAATGAGGTTTTCGGCCGGACAGCGGTGCCGATCCAGATTCCTATTGGCGAGGAGCGCGATTTTCAGGTGGTGGCCGACCTGGTGACCATGAAGGCCTACACCTATCAGCCCGATGGGAACGGCAAGGGGACCGAGGGCCTCATTCCGGCCCACTTGGCCGAGGTCGCCCAGAAGGGCCACGAGGCCCTGATCGAGATGATCGCCGAGGGCAACGACGCTCTCCTCGAAGAGTTCTTCGATTCAGGAACGCTCTCGCCCGAGCACTTTGTGGACGGCCTGCGCGACGCCGTTCGCGGGCGGCGGATCTGCCCTATCCTGTGCGCTTCGGCCACGCGCAACATGGGCACGGACCTGATCCTGAACTTCCTCGCGGCCAACATGCCGTCGCCGGTCGACCGGGGCGAGGTAGCCGGACGCAAGATCTCCGACAGCCAGCCCGTCAGCTTGTTTGTCTACAAGACCGTCGCCGACGCCTTCCTCGGCCGGGTGACCTATTTCAAGGTCATGTCGGGGGTGCTGAAGAACGACGCCAATATCCACAACCACACCCGCAACGCGCCGGAGCGGTTGTCCCACATCGGGCTCCTGTTCGGCAAGACCATCACCCCCATCACCGAGCTGCACGCCGGCGACCTGGGGGCGGTGGCCAAGCTGAAAGAGACCGTCACCGGCGATTCGCTCGGCGAGAAGGCCTCGCCCGTGACTTTCCCGACGGTCCAGTTGCCGGTGCCAGCCATCGCCTATGCCCTGGAGCCGAAGTCCCGCCAGGACGAGGACCGCATGGGTCAGGCCATCCACCGCATCCTCGAAGAAGACACCTCGCTGAAGTTCTACCGCGACGCCCAGACCAAGGAGTTCCTGCTCGCCGGGAGCGGCCAGCAGCATATCGAGGTGATCGTCAGCCGTTTGAAGAAGCGCTACAGCGTCGAAGTGACCCTGAAGTCGCCCAAGATCCCCTACCGGGAGACCATTCGGGGCCGTGCCGACGTCCAGGGCCGCCACAAGAAGCAGACCGGCGGCCACGGCCAGTTCGGCGACTGCAAGATCAAGATGGAGCCCCTTCCTCGCGGCGCCAACTTCGAGTTCGTCAACGAGATCTTCGGCGGATCCATCCCCAAGAACTTCATCCCGGCGGTGGAGAAGGGCATCATCGACGCCGCCGAGAAGGGATTCCTGGCCGGGTTTCCGGTGGTGGACTTCCGGGTGATCCTCTACGACGGCTCCTATCACGACGTGGATAGCTCGGAGCTGGCCTTCAAGCTGGCCGGGCGCAAGGCCTTCAAGGCGGGCATGGAGCAGGCCAAGCCGTCCTTGCTCGAGCCGATCATGAACGTGGAGATCCACACTCCCATGGAATTCGCCGGCGACCTCATGGGCGACCTCAACAGCCGCCGCGGCCGCATCGCCGGCATGGACACCAAGGGTAATAACCAGATTGTCAAGGCCCATGTTCCTATGGCCGAGATGCTCAGCTACGCCAATGACCTCACTTCTATGACCCAGGGCCGCGCCTCTTATACAATGGAGTTTGCCGGCTACGAGTTCGTGCCTGCCCACATCGCCGAGAAAGTGATCGACAAGGCCAAGGCCGAGCGCGCCGGCATAGAAGAAGAAGAGGAGTAGGTGTCATGAAAGCAATCATCCTGATAGCGGCGCTGGCTGTCGTGTCTCGCGCCGACGTGAAAACCGAGGAAAAAACTCAGCTCAAGATGGAAGGCATGATAGGCCGCATGGCCGGGATGTTCGGAGGCAAGGCGGCCCGCGAGGGGACGGTCAATACCGTGGCGGTGAAGGGCAACCGGAAGATGACCGTAAACGACGCCACCGGCCAGATCATCGACCTCGACGAAGAGAAGATCTACGAGCTGGACATCAAAGGCAAGTCGTACAAGGTGACCACGTTTGCCGAGATGCGCCGGCGTATCGAGGAAGCCCGCGAGCGCGCCGCCAAGGCGCCGCGCGAGCCGAGCGAGCCGGCCCCCGCCCGCCAGCAGCAAGGCGAGCAGCCGCAAATGGAGATCGACTTCGCGATCAAGGAGTCGGGTCAGAAGAAAAACATCAACGGCTACGACTGCCGCGAGGTGGTGATGACGATTACCACCCGGCAGAAAGGCAAGACACTCGAAGAGGCCGGCGGGATGGTCATGACCTCGAATCTGTGGCTGGCCCCGAAGATCGCGGCCATGAAGGAGATTGCCGACTTCGACCTCCGCTACGCCCAAAAGATGTCGAGTGTGTTCTTTCCAGGCGGAGCCGAGCAGATGGCGGCCATGTCGGCCATGTACCCGGGCATGAAGGAGGCGATGGGCCGGTTTCAGAAAGAAAACGTAAACATGGACGGAACGGCGGTCCTGACCGTCACCACCATGGAGACGGTCGCCGGTGTGCAGCAGGGCGCTCAGCAGGCCGCCCAGCAGGAGAGACCGCAGGCGCAGCGGCAGCCGCAAAACGAGGGCAACACCGACATCACCTCGGTGCGGGGTTTGGGGGGTCTGCTGGGCCGCAAGATGGCCAAGCGCAAGACCGAGAGCGATGCCCCCCCGGCCGCGACCGGAGCCGCGGGCGCCGGCGGACCCAAGAACCGCGCCGTCCTCATGACCACCAACCATGAGCTCGTCAAGGTTTCCACGAGCTTGGCCCCCTCCGATCTTTCCATCCCCGCCGGGTTCAAGGAGAAGAGGTAGCTGCTCGATCTGGCCCGCGTAAGCCCCGAAAGCTGTGCCGCATTCCTGCAACGGTTTGCAGCGCAACTGTCGTGTTTCCGGTTTGGGCGTTTGCACTAAGCCGCTGGCGCGGCGGACGCTACGCGTGCGTAGGTTGGGACGTTCTGGTGTGGAGGGCGCAAGCCATGTTTAGAGGGGTGGCTCCGCGTCCAGGGTGAAGTTTCCGGCTCACGGGCACAGATAGCGCTCCATACCGATATTGTCGGGTCGCAGAAAGGAGGTTTCTGTGACCCTACTTCGTCAACGGATGCTGGAGGAGTAGATTGTGGTAGGAATCTGCCATGGAAGCCACCCATCGCCCGACGTGGAAGACCCTGTTGGCTTTCGCGATTATCTATTTTGTGTGGGGATCCACATTTCTCGCAATTCGTGTTGGCGTCCGCGAAGTTCCGCCGTTTCTTCTGGCGGCGATGCGTTTCTTGGTTGCGGGACTTGTTCTTTATGGCTGGATGATCGCTCACGGCGAGCGCTCACCGGCCGGGCGCCAATGGGCGTCAGCATCTTTACTCGCGATCCTGATCTTCGTCCTCGACTACGGACTGTTGTTCTGGGCGGAGCAGCGTGTGCCGTCGGGCATTGCTGCGGTCATGATGGCCACGATCCCGGTGTTTATGGCGCTGTCGGAAATCATTTTCCTGCGAACGCAAAGGCTCACCGTCCGCTTAGTCTTGGCGCTCTTGATCGGGACTGCGGGAGTGGCAGTGCTGCTGAGCCGCTCGTTGAACCTCGGCGGGGCGCCGATCGACGGGGTAGGCGCCGTGGCGCTGCTCGTTGCATCGATGAGCTGGTCGGTATCGTCGGCGCTTACGCGCAAGCTGCCACTACCGCCTTCCAAGGTCATGAGCTCGGGGACGCAGATGCTTGTCGGCGGAGTGTTTCTGGCTCTCACGGCGGCCGCGCTCGGCGAGTTTCGTAATTTTCATCCGTGGACCGTCTCACGCGGAGCGTGGCTCTCGTTGCTCTACCTGATTGTCGCCGGCTCTATCATCGCGTTTACCGCCTACGTGTGGCTGATTCATCATGAATCGCCGACAAAAGTAGGGACCTATGCGTACGTGAATCCGGTTGTGGCTGTGCTGGTTGGATATTTCCTGGGCGGCGAAGCTCTTGACCTGCGAACGATTCTGGGAGCTACGTTTGTTTTAATCAGCGTGGTGGTGATCACCATGACGCGGGCGAAGAAGCCGATAGCGGCACTCCCGGTGAAAGATACGACAGAAGGCGTGGGATCGTAATCTAGAGGCGCGGCGGACCGTGCCGTTCCGAGTGCATCCTGATTCGAGAGGAACGAGTGTTGATCGTCGAAATTGAGCCGCGGCTAACGGCGATCGGCAAAAGGATAGTGGACCAGTTTCAAACTGCCCCCCCCAGCCGCCCACCGGCGCCTCCCGCGCGGATTTTTTCCATTTCCTCTTGCCTCCGCCACCGGAAGTATGGTAAACGTCTTGCCAAACGTAAACTTGAAGGAGGCAACGATGTCCCAGCGACGGGTAATGGGCGCGTGGGTGGCTTGTACGGCCGTGTTTTCCCTGGTTTCCTGCCAATCCGGACCCCCTCCGGTGAAAATGGGCACGCCCGACTGGTATTGGCTGTCCGCCAAGGAGCAGTACGCGACCGGCGACCTGGCCAAGACCCAGGAACACCTGGAGAAGATCATGGAGGGCGAGAACCAGTACAAGGCCAAGGCCTCCATCTGGCACCTGGTGCTGCTGGCGGGCATGGCCCGGGGCCACCGGGTGTTAGCCGACGCCTACGAAGACGGCGCCCCCGGGGCCAAGGCGCAAACGGCCGAGTTCCGCCGCACGGTCAACGACCAGCGCCGCACTTCGCGCCAGTACAGTATCGAGCTGGCCGAGGGGGTCACCCGGTTCCAGAAGGAAACAGCCAGCGCCGAGAAAGTCGCCCTGGAGTTCCCCTTCCCCTCGGGTAACGCGTCGGAGGCCGCGATCCTCCTCAATATCCGCAAGGGCAGTCTTCCCAACGAAGCCGATCGGGCTGCGGTGCACCGCCAGACCATCGCCCGGGGCATGGTGCTCCAGACGGCGGCGGTAGTAGGGGAAGACGTGGCCAAAGCCCAGGAGTTGTTCAAAACGCTCCCCGTGGAGGTGCCTCGGGCGGTGTTCCTGCAGGGTATGGCCGACAGCATGGCCGAGCAGGCGACCCTGTTTAGCCGCAAGAAGCTCCAGGAGCCGGACAAGCAGAAGCTCCTGCTGGAACTGGCCTCGGGATGCGCCAAATCCGCCGCTGGGGCTACCTCGGACGACAAATTGAAGAAGAAAATTAAGGACTTGCAGGCAAAAATCGAAAAGGACCAAAAGAACGTAGGCAAGCTCTAGCACCGGCATCGTGTGATAAAATAAATACGACCGCTTGGAGCCGGCCCCGGAATGCTCAGCCGCATCAAGTTCACCATAGTCATTAGCTCTACTTTTCTGACCGCCTTGCTCGTGATTGGGGCCGTCATGGGCGAGAGTTCTTCGGCTGACGGCGCCTACCGGCAGCTTTCGGTCTATACGGAAGTCCTGTCCCGGATCAAGAGCGACTACGTCGAAGAGCCCGACATCAAGCAGGTGACCAAGGGGGCGCTGCAGGGCTTGCTGGAATCGCTCGATCCTTATTCGAGCTACTTCACGGCCGAGCAATACAAGGAATATGAAAAGCGCAAGGCGCCTCAGGAGGGTGGTCTGGGGCTGGTGGTATCCAAGCGGGTGGGGATCATGTTTGTCCTGACCGCGCTGCCCGGGTCGGCCGGGGCCAAGGCGGGTCTCTCCGTGGGAGACCAGATCGACGCCATCGATACGCGGGCCACGCGCGACCTGCCCCTGCCCTTGGCCCAGGCCCTGCTGCAGGGACCGGTGGGCTCCACGGTCGCGCTGATCGTTCGCCGCACGCGCCGGGCCGAGGATCCCCAGGAAATCACCTTGACTCGCGCCCCGGTCAACCCGCCCGGGGTTTCGACCAGGCTGCTGGAGGACAAGATCGGGTACCTGGAGGTGAAGTCCCTGACCGCGGGCAAGGCTGGGGAAGCGGCCAAAGGCCTGCGCGAGTTGGCGGGCCAGGGCGCGGAGCGGGTGGTGCTCGATCTGCGCAACAATGCCCTGGGCGAGTGGGCGGAGGCCATCAAGCTGGCCAACCTGTTTGTCGCGGAAGGGCAGTTGGGGTACCTGGAAGGGCAGAAGTTCCCGCGCAAGGAATTCAATGCCGACCCGCGTCAGGCAGTCTCGAAGCTTCCCCTGGTGGTGATTACGAACCGCTCGACTTCGGGTCCGGCGGAGCTGGTGGCGGCGGCACTGGTCGATCGCAAGCGCGGGCAAATCGTCGGCGAAAAGACTCTGGGACTTGGCGCCGAGCCCAAGACCATTCCTCTCGAGGACGGCGCGGCCATTGTTCTTTCCGTGGCCAAGTACTACCGGCCTTCCGGCAAAGCGCTCCAGGACGGGGGCGTCAACCCCACCCTGCAAGTAAACGAAACCGAGGCCGATCAGTCGGATGACGATACGCCTCCCGCTCCGGCGCCCGCCGAGCGGCCGGCGCAGTCCGACGAACTGCTCAAGAAGGCGATTGAAGTCGTCAAAGGCGCGACGGCCACGGCCGCCTGACGCTTTGACATCGCCGGACCCGACCGCTATAGTGGTCGGCTAGGGGGGATCAGGCAGTTGGAAGTATGACGCTTCCCAACACACTCACACTGCTGCGGATCTTCTTCGTTCCGCTGTTGCTGGCGGTGCTGCTGCGGAAGCAGATCCACCTGGAAACTCCCTGGGGCCTGCTCACCAAGGAATGGCTGGCCCTGCCCATCTTCCTGATGGCCGCCCTCACCGACCTGCTCGACGGCTTCTTCGCCCGCCGTCGCGGCCAGATCAGCACCCTGGGCACCCTGCTCGACCCGGTCGCCGACAAACTCCTCATTTCCGCCGCCTTTATCTCCCTGGTCGAGCTAGGTTTGGTCCCGGCCTGGATGGTAGTGGTCATAGTGGGCCGCGAGTTTGCCGTCTCCGGACTCCGCAGCATTGCCGCCGCCGAAGGCTACACCATCGAAGCGAGCGACCTGGGTAAGACCAAGATGGTCGTACAGGTGATCGCGGTATCGCTGCTGCTGATCGGCGCCCATTCGCCGTGGGTTCTGCGCGCCGGACTGGTGGCGGTGTGGCTGGTGGTCCTGTTCGCCGTCTGGTCGGCGATAGATTATTTCCAGAAGTTCTGGCGCCGGGTGGATATCCGGTTCAAAATCCGCCGCCGCCGTCGCGAGCGTTTGCTGTTGCTGCGCAAGCAGCGCAAGCAGAATGTTACCGCTCAGTAATGCGGGCCGGGACTGGCTCCTGGTAGTGGCCCGCGAGGCCCTCACCGCCGCCGCGTCTGGGGAGCCCTACGATTCCCCGCGGGCGCCCTCGCACCTGCCCCCCGCCGACCGCGACGAACTGGAGCGCCCGCGCGCCGCCTTCGTCACCCTGCACCAGGATGGCGAGCTGCGCGGCTGCATCGGCCATACCGCCACCGATACGCCCCTGCGGGAGGTCGTCGCCGAAATGAGCCGCGCCGCCGCCCTGGAAGACTCCCGCTTTCCCCCCGTGACCCCCGACGAGGTCCCCGGCGTCGACCTGGAGATCTCGGTGCTGTCTCCCTTCTTCCCCATCGCCCCCGACCAGATCGTGCCCGGCGTCCACGGCCTGGTGGTACAACGCGGCTTCTGCCGCGGCCTGCTGCTGCCCCAGGTAGCGACTGCCTTCAACTGGACTGCCGCACGGTTCCTGGAAGAGACCTGCCGCAAAGCCGGCCTGTCCCCGGAAGCCTGGAAACACGGCGCCTCCCTACGGGGGTTCACCGCGGAGTTGATCAAGTAGGGCGGCCCCCGGGCGGCCCCCGGGCGGCCCCCCTGGGCCACCGCCGGCCCCCGGGCCGGCTTGGTGTCCGCTTTCCGAGACGATTTCAGCGCAGCCAAGGTGATTGGCGCCCATCCGAGGAGAGAGCCGGCCAGGGGGCCGGCTGCGGGCGAGGGGGCCGCCCCACGGCTACAGCCCCCGCCGCGGCTTGGTCCGCAGGACGATAGGCGTGCCCGCAAAGTCGAACGCCCGCCGAAACTGGTTCTCCAAAAACCGCTCCACCGAGAAGTGCAGCTTGTGAGCCCGGTCCGTGAACAGGACAAACGTGGGGGGAGCGATAGCCGCCTGGGTCAGGTACAGGATCCGCAGCCGCTGGGAGGCGGGCGGCTTGGCCCGCTCCAGGTCCAGGGTGGCGAAGAAGCGATTGAGCTCCGCGGTGGGAACCCGCCGGCGGGCGGCCTGGTACACGCGCTGGATCAGCGGATAGAGCCGCGCCGTGCGGCTGCCGGTCAGCGCCGAAACAAACTCAATCGGCGCATACGCCAGGAACTTGAGATGGTCCCGCAGTTGCTCGGTGAAGGCATCGCGCCGCTTCTCCTGGGCCGCGGCGTCCCACTTGTTGACCACCAGAATCACCGCCTTGCCCCCCTCATCGGCGTACCCGGCAATGGCGGCGTCCAGCGCGGTCACCCCTTCCAGGGCGTCGATCACCACCAGGACCACGTCGGCCAGCCGGATGTGACGCCGGGCCATCACCACGCTGAGCTTTTCGGCCATCAGCTTGGTCTTACCCTTGCGGCGAATGCCGGCGGTATCGATGAACGTGTAGGCGGCGCCGTCGCGGGTCACCGTGGCGTCGACCGCGTCGCGCGTGGTTCCCGGCGTCTCCGACACGATGGACCGCTCGGCCCCCACCAGCCGGTTCAGCAGCGTGGACTTGCCGGCGTTGGGCTTGCCTATGATTGCTACTTGGATGGGACGCTGGGATCGCGCTTCCGGCGCTGTCTCCTCCTCGGGGAAGGAGGCGGTCACGTGGTCCATCAGCTCCTGCAGGCCGCGGCCATGCTCGGCCGACAGGGGCAGGACGCTCTCGATCCCCAGTCCGTAGAAATCCCCCACCAGGCTGGCGCGGACTTCGGCGTCGATCTTGTTGACGGCCAGGGTAACGGGCTTTCCGGTCCGCAGGAGCAGCTTGGCCAGCTCGCGGTCGGAGCCCGTGATCTCGGTGCGGCCATTGATGACGAAGACGATGTGCCAGGCCTGGTCAATCGCTTGACGGGCCTGTTTCACAATTTGGGCGGGGATTTCGGCTTCGTCTCCCACTAGCATGCCGCCGGTATCGATCACCTCGAAAGGCCGGCCCTGCCACTCGGCGGGCAAATGGATGCGGTCCCGGGTGATCCCCGGCTCATCGCCCACAATGGCGCGCCGGGTCCCCGTGATGCGGTTAAAAAGGGTCGATTTTCCCACGTTGGGACGCCCCACGATGACCAGCGTGGGACGCTCGCTTCGCGTCATCTCCCTCCATGGTAGCATCAAGAGCGATGGGGGCCTATTATCCGGTGTTTTTGGATTTGCGGAACCGGCCGGTAGTAGTGATTGGTGGAGGGCGCGTGGCGGCGCGGAAAGTGGCGGGATTGGCCCAAGCCGGGGCGCGGGTACGGGTGATCGCGCCACGCGTGGGGACGGCGGTGAAGGCGGAGTCGCTGGTGCGGCGGCGGTATCGCCCAGGGGATCTCCAGGGGGCGGTGCTGGCCTTCGCCGCGACCGACGACCGGGCGGTGAATCAGGCGGTCGCCCGGGAGGCCCGCCGCCGCCGCATCCCGGTCAACGTGGCCGACAGCCTGGAGGAGTGCACGTCCCTGGTCCCGGCCCGGGTAACCCGCGGCCCGGTCCAGATCGCGATTTCGACCTCGGGCACGAACCCGCGCCTCGCCCAGGAACTGCGGAAAAGGCTGGAGGCGGCGCTGTGAGGCTGCGGACGGCGCAGGGGAAGCTAAAGGTGGAGCACAGCATCATCGACGGCCTCCGTCCCCTGCTGGTGGCCCTGCTCGACGCCAACCCCGAGATCAAGTCCGTGATCCCCGGCGTGATCCGGCCCGTCCGGGACGCCCGCGGCAAGCTCCGTGTCCGGATCACCACCCCGACCCAGACCGGCTGGAAGGTGATAGCCTTCGCCGCCGGCGCCCGCCAGGAAGTGTTCGTCAACACCACGTTGACCCGCGAGCAACTGGAAGCGGCTCTCGCCCAGGCGGGGTGAATCGCCCTCGACGTGACGCTGGCGCCTCAAAACAGTTCCCGCGGTTTCGACCCGGGAACCTGGTAAGCGACACCAAGCGCTTCAGACACCTCGCAGAAACGCGGGTCGGCCGTCCATAACGGCAGCCGCCCCACCAGTGCGGACACGCACCGGTTCCAGCTTCCAGCCAAGACTTCGCCTTGAGCCTCCTCGCGCTCCACATGGACGTGGGCAGGCTCATCTCGATCCGCCGAGTAGAACAGCCGGTATGGTCCGGACCGCAGAACCGTTGGCAACGCTCTCAGTGTGCCCGGTTACGGGCCGAATCTGCTCGCGACTGGTCGGAATCGGGTGACGCAGGCATTCAGCCGCGGCGTGACCTATGCGCCTTCGGGTGCGAGCCTTGCCACAAGGTCCTGAACGTAGTCACCGTAGCCCCACCCGATCGCGGCCGATCGTGCGGCAACGCGTCGTAGGCGAGCGACGACGCGCTCGAGCGCGTCTGGTTCGAGTTGGTTCACGTCCTTGACCACCGCGTCAAGCGCCCTTTCCAAGGCGCCGAAGTAGCGCTCATCGCCATAGCCGAGATCCGCTGCCTGCTCAGTCCCGGCCTCGACCAAAGTGAGGGTCAACTCGATGGTCCCGGCGATGTCATCCGTCGCCTGACGATATTGTCGAACGAGCCGCTGCGCTTCGCCAATGCGAACGGGCCTCCGACTGAAAGGGTCAGGGTAGATGGCCTCCTCCACAAGCTTGCGGTACGTTGCGATCTCGACCTCCGTACCAAGAAACCGCGCATGAAGGAACCGCCGGTTATCGGCGCTGGCTCGGTAAAGGTCGGCGATCAGCGACACCAGAGAGTCTGGACTCCGGCGATCCAGCCGCGCCTTGACGGAGGCCCAACTCGGCTTCTCGGGACGCTTCGGCATAGTTATCTCCAACCCTTCAGACATTCAGCAGCGGGCGGTTCTTGCCGGCCCGCTGTAACTCCCGTTGGGGCGATACGCCGATCCCCCGTTCCGCGCCTCTAACTACCTGCGCATCAGTCGCGCGCCCGCCTTTGACGCCTCGGCTGCATGCGCTTGCGCTAGGCCGCTTCGGCGTCTTGGGGAGTTCACGCTCGTCACCCGGTAGCGGCGGCAGTCATGAGCGGACCTCCGCAGCGAGGCGTGGACCACAACTATCGCCCACCCTTCTGGCTGTTGTGCTTCTTGCACATGAGAGCGGCATTCTTGCGTGATGTTCTCCCGCCCTTGGAAAACGGTTTGATGTGGTCGATCGTGAAATTAGTCCAATCTAGTGCCAGGCCACACCCTGAGTGCGAACACCGCTTGGTGCCGTCACTGTGCCAGATCAGTCGTCGCTGCTCCGGCGAAAACGTCCTTCGGTCGTCTTTCTTTTCGAACAGCCCCGCCAGCAGCCCACGCAGGATTTGCGCCCGCCTCTCACGAGTAGCCTGGCTGTCGGTGTCGCCTTGAACCGTCATGAGGTAATCTGCAAAGATGCGCTGATCTGTTGTGGCGCCGATCGCCTTTCGCTGCTGCTGACGAACTTGGTCCACACCCATCGACAGCCAGAGGAGCAGCTTCTCCGCCTGCCGGTTTCGAGCGCCGTTGGTTAGAACGCAACCCCGTCGGTCGAGGTCCCAGACAAATAGGAACAGACTGTAATAGTCGACAGCGTTGGCGAACCGCGTCTCTCGCAGGCGAGGAAACATTCGGGCAACAAGATTTGCGATGCGGATAAATCCTTGCGTGCAGTGTACGAGTTTCTTGCCTTCGACCGACCGGCCGCCAATGATTTCGTCAAGGTCTAACTCATAGTCGAGCCGCCTGCACAACACCGGCCGCGGGCGGCCTAAACGGGAATTTCGTTCTTACCCCCCGGACAAGAGGTAGTATACACCAACCTGCCGCCCTTTGAACTGCTCCAGCAACAGCGCTTCGTCGGGATACCTCCAGCGGCTCGTGAAAGAGGCCGATCTGGCTCTCGTGAGACCTCCGTGACCCGGAACCCTTGCCTCTCTGTTCGATCGCGCTGGCACCGGCAGAATTGAGGGGTCCGCTCAATCCCGGTACGCCTCGCCACGAGACCGGACGTGCAGAATGTAAATCACGCCCTGCGTGAAGTCGGGCCGAAAGCGAACCCGCCAGTCACCGACCCGCAGCCGCCACTCATTCTCTTTGCCACGGAGTTTCCGGATGTCCCCGGTGCCGGGTCCCGCCTCCAATGCATCTATCGCAGCCCTCACCCGGGTCTGGTCTCGAGCCGGCAGCCGCTTCAAGTCTCTCTCAGCGCGCCCGGAAACATTTACCCGCCAGCGCTCGGCATCACTCATTGGCGAGTTCCCGACGAACCTCCTGCCAGGATCGCACCCTGCCGCTTACGCAGTCCTCCGTGGCTTCGCGGACCGCCTCGATTTCCTCAGTCGTTTCAGGCTCATCGTCTTCGGGGGCTTCCGCCAGGACCCGCAAGAAGGGATCGTCGCTGTGACTGCGCAGAAATTCCAAGAACCGCCGCGCTACGTGCAACTCGGTTTCGGGCAGTTGATCCAGGAGCTGGTGCAACTCTTGTCGGGAACTCATGTAGGCCTCCTGGCCGGTAATCCTCTCTCCATAATAGCCGTTCAGCGACCGTCCTGCTCCTCCGCCTCCCCGCCTCCCAGCTTGCCAGCCCCTCCATCATCCTCCGCAACCCCTGAGACCACACCCATCCCGATCGAGGCGTAGAGCGGCACGTTGACGAAGAAGGCCGCCGGCCTTGCGCGTAACTGTTCAGGCGTCCGGCCTCGGCGATCGGCGGGATGGATCAGCAGCGAGACCGCCTGTCCCGGATCCCAGAAGTAGTACGACGCCTCCCGCTTCCCCGGCGGCGGCTCCGGAATGCCGGACACCAGGCTCGCGATCGCCACCAGCCCCCGGAGGCCCAGTACCCGGAAACTGTGCCGCCGGAGCATCTCGGCTATTATGATGGATCATGCTTGGCCGCCTCCGCGTCGTCTTCTGTGGCGTCCTGCTGGCCGCCCGCCTGGCCGTCGCCGCCGTCCCCGCTCCGGAGTCGCACTTTGGCCACAGGATCGGCGCCGACCGCACCGTCCTCGACTGGGACCAGGTGGTTTCCTACTTCCGCCTGCTGGAAAAATCCTCCGACCGCCTGCGCGTGGAGGAGCTGGGCAAGACCACCGCCGGCCGTCCCTTCCTCGTCGCCACCATCTCCGCCCCTGAAACGCTGCGCAACCTCGACCGCTACCGCCAGATCCAGGCCAAGCTCGCGGATCCCCGGAGCACCACGCCGGCCGAAGCGGAGGGGCTCATCGCTGCCGGCAAGAGCATCGTCCTCATTACTTGCAGTATCCATGCCACCGAGATCGCCTCCACCCACACGGCCGTCGAATTTGCCTACAAGCTTCTCGCCGAAGACACCCCGCGGCGGCGCGCCATCCTGGCCAACACCATCTTTTTGCTGGTCCCCTCCCTCAATCCGGACGGTGTCGACATCGTCACCGGCTGGTACCGCAAGACCCTGGGCACCCCCTACGAGGGGACTTCGCCCCCCGAGCTGTATCACAAGTATGTGGGCCACGACAACAACCGCGACTGGTACATGTTCACGCAGGCCGAAACCCGCCTCGCCGTCGCCAAGATCCACAACGTCTGGCATCCCCAGATCGTCTATGACGTGCACCAGATGGGTCCTTACGCCGCGCGCATGTTCGTGCCCCCCTGGCTCGATCCCATCGAGCCCAACATCGACGCGGTGATCGCGCAGCAGACCAACTCGCTCGGCGCGGCCATGGCCGCCGACCTCACCGCCGCCGGCAAGAAGGGCGTCGTCATCAATGCGATGTATGACTACTGGACGCCCGCCCGCCACTACCAGAGCTACCACGGCGGCATGCGCATCCTCACCGAATCGGCCAGCGCCCGCCTCGCCTCGCCGCTGACCGTGGCCTTCGAACAACTCGAGACCAAAGCCCTGGGATACAACGCCCGCGAGCGGGCCTGGAATCATCTGGAGCCCTGGGCGGGCGGAGAATGGCGTCTCCGCGACATCATCGATTACCAGCTCGTCGCCCTGGAGTCGTGCCTCTACTACGCCGCGCTCCGCCGCGACGACTTGCTCCGCAACTTTTACGGCATCGGCGTCCGTGCGGTCGGCCGCCGGGAGCCTCCCTATGCCTTTGTTCTGCCCCGCCGCCAGCACGACCCCAACTCGATGACCCGGCTGCTGCAGGTCCTCGAATTCGGCCAGGTCGAGATCGACCGCGCCCGCCGCGGGTTTCACGCCTCCGGCCGCGACTACGAGGCCGGCGATTACGTCGTGCGCCTGGCCCAGCCCTACGGCTCCTTCGCCAAGGCCCTGCTGGAGCGCCAGCGCTACCCCGACCTGCGCGAGTACCCCGGCGGCCCGCCCAAACGGCCTTACGACGTCACCGCCCACACCTTGCCCCTTCTGATGGGCGTCCGCGCCGACACCATCGACGCCTCTTTCTCCGCCGATCTGGAACGCGTCCCCAAGGTTCTGCCCGAGCCCGGCACCGTTCCCAGCGCGCCCCGGGTGGCCCTCTCTCCCGCCTGGGGCAATACCTGGATCGCGGTCAACCGGCTCCTCCAGGCCGGCGCCGAAGTCTTCCGCGATCCCCGCGACGGAACTTTTCAGGTGACCAACTCCAGCCTGCTTCCCGCGCTGGCCCGCTCCCTCGGCCTGCCCCTCGCCGCCGCCCACGGTAACAGCCGGCGCCGGGTCCGCGCCCCCCGCATCGGCCTCTACCGGAGCTACGTACCCAACATGGACGAGGGTTGGACCCGCTGGATCCTGGAACAATTCGAATTCCCGTACACCAGCCTCACCGACCGCGAAATCCAGGCCGGACGCCTGCAGGAGAAGTATGACGCGATCGTGCTCCCGGACGCCTTACCGCGCACCATGGAGATCGGCGCAGCGGGCGCGATGCCCCCCGAATTCTCGGGCGGATTGGGAGACGCCGGCGCTGCGGCGCTGAAGGACTTTGTCACTGCCGGTGGTACGGTGTTGGCCTTCAACCGCGCCTCCCTGTACGCCATCGACCGCCTCGGCGCGGCGGCCCGGAACGTTTTGGCGGGAGTTTCCAGCCGCGACTTCTACGCGCCTGGTTCCCTTTTCACCGGGCTGGTCGAGGCCGGCCATCCGCTTGGTTTCGGACTGCCGGCCCAGACCGCGGTTTGGTTTGAGTCCGGACCGGCGTTTGAGCTGACCGGCTCGGGGGCCGTTGCCGTGGTCAAGTACCCCTCCGCTAACGTGCTGGCTTCCGGTTGGCTGCTGGGGGAAAAACTCTTGCCGGACCGCGTTGCGGTGGTCGACTCGGCCAGCGGGAAGGGCCATATTATTCTGTTCGGGATACGGCCGCAGTACCGCGCCCAGAGTCACGCCACGTTCAAGCTGGTTTTTAACGCGTTCTTTCTGTAGGACCGGCGGAGGCCTGTCTTACATGGTTCGGGAGATCGCCCGGACCAGGCGACGGTAGGGTACCTGGTCCAGGCCGTTGAACAGGAGCAGCTCGCCGGTTCTCCAGGAACTGGACCACCACCTCACCAGCAGCCCTAGGGACTCGGCCCGCTCGCGGGGGGACCGGGGCTTGAACTCGACGGTCAACAGCAGCTCCCGGAGACGCTGATCCAGCGATACTGGTTGCGACGCTTCTGCCGCCACCGCGAACCGCTTGCGCCCTTGCAGATATCCTTGATAGATAAACCACAGCTCTACCGCGGCCGGCTCTACCGACTTCTGCACCACCACCCCGTACAAACGATCCAGATCGCGCGCCAGCTCGTCGTTCAGCTTTAGCGCCTCCCGGGCCTTGTCCAGCCTCTTATGCCACTTGGCCGCCTGCTCGAACTCCAGCGCCGTGCTGGACTGGTCCCTCTCCGCTTCGAGTTGCCTGACCAGGGAGGCGCCCTGGGTCGCCAGAAAGTCTGCCACGCGTCCCACCTCCGCCCGGTACTGCTCCTCGGTGGAGCGGCCCTGGCAGGGACGGAGGCACATGTTCATTTCCCCGTAGATACAGCCCGGATGCGCCGGGTCCGGGCGGATCTCCTCGCGGCAGCGGCGGATTTGGAACAGGTCCAGGAAGCCACTTTGGAATCGTTCGGCCGACGCCCTGGAAGTGAACGGACCGAAGTACACCGCCCGATCGCGCCCCGGGCGCCGGGTGAGGTAGCAGCGCGGATAGGGATTGGTCAGATTTACCTTCAGGAAGGGTGGAATCCGCAGGCGCAGGAACTTCCGGTAATCGTCGCGCCGATACCGCCGGGCGAGGCGATAGAGGGCCACCGCCGACTCGAACCCCGACCCGGTCGGATAATACTCGACCTTCTCGACCGCCTCCGCTCCGAAGATCCGCACCAACCGGCCCAGCCGCCGGCGCAGCACCCCCGTCCGGCCCAGGTGCGGGGTTCCGCCGCGGGGCCACACCACGTACACCCCCGCCACGTTCGGCACCGCCTCCAGGTCCCGGGGATCAGCCTCGGGCACCGGAACGCTCCGGCAGGTCCAGATAGACGTGGAGGATAGAGACCGCCGCCGGCGTAATCCCCGGGATCCGCCCGGCTTGGCCCAGGGTGAGGGGCCTGACCCGCTCCAGCTTCTCGACGACCTCGCGCGAGAGGCCCGGCAGCCCGCGAAACGCGAAGGCCGCCGGGATCTTTCGGCCCTCGGCCCTTTTCAACTGGTCGATGTGGCGCTGCTGCTGGACCAGGTATCCCTCATACTTGATCTCGGTCTCGAGGGCCTTCAGCTCCAGGCGCCGGTAGTCGTCCCCGAGACGCTGCCGCAGCACGGGCTCCAGCGTGTCCACGGTCACTTCCGGCCGCTTTAGCGATTGCCGCAGGTCGGCCAGGGCGTTCCGCATGCGGGCCATGCGGTCCTGCTTCGCGCAGTACCGCGCCCAATCCTCATCGCCGACCAGGCCCACGCGGCGTCCGATGGGGGTCAGGCGCTGATCCGCGTTGTCGATCCGCAACTGCAGGCGGAACTCGGCCCGCGAGGTGAACATCCGGTACGGCTCAGTAGTGCCCTTGTTGATCAGGTCGTCGATCAGGATTCCGGTATACCCCTGGGTCCGGTCCAGGATCACGGGCGGAAGCCCCCGAATCGCGCACCCGGCGTTGATCCCAGCCATGATCCCCTGGCAGGCCGCCTCCTCGTACCCCGACGTCCCGTTGATCTGCCCGGCCAGATACAGCCGCCGGATCTTCTTGACCTCCAGCGTCGGCGCCAGCTCGGTCGCGTCCACCGAATCGTATTCGATGGCGTACCCCGGCCGGATCATCTCCGCGTTCTCCAGG
Organism: Terriglobia bacterium; assembly: GCA_041477815.1. Taxonomy (GTDB): domain Bacteria; phylum Acidobacteriota; class Terriglobia; order Bryobacterales; family JACQDG01; genus JBGOUV01. The sequence goes on from JBGOUV010000071.1 coordinate 19,105, forward strand.
CCCGGCACCGAACGGACCATTGCCGTCTGCACGTCGATCGGCATGCTCGTCGACATCCCGTTGACGTAAATCTCGTTGGTGTCGAGCCCCTCGGGTTCGAGAAAGATCTGGTGGCGCAGCTTGTCCGGAAACTTGACGACCTTATCCTCGATCGACGGGCAGTAGCGCGGCCCCACCCCGCTAATCTGGCCGCTGTAGAGCGGCGACCGGTGCAGGTTGTCGCGCAGGACCCGGTGGGTCTCCTCGGTGGTGAACGCGATGTGACACGCGACCTGCTCGCGGTCGATCTTCTCGGTGCGGAACGAGAACGGCGTCGGCTCGGGATCGCCCGCCTGCGCCTCGAACCGGCTCCAGTCGATCGAGCGGCCGTCCAGGCGCGGCGGCGTCCCGGTCTTGAGCCGCCCGCACGCGAGGCCCAGGTGGCGCAGCACCTCGCCCAGCAACTGCGAGGGCGGCTCGCCGCTGCGGCCCGCCGGATACGTGGTCTCGCCGCAGTGGATGAGGCCGTTCAAGAACGTGCCGGTGGTGATGATCACCGCCGCAGCCGCCACCAGTCGCCCGTCGCGCAGGGCGACACCGCACACGGTTCCCTCGTCGAGGAGCAGGTCGATCACCTCCGCCTGCTTGATGACGAGATTCGGCTCCCTCTCGAGCACCCGCTTCATCTCGATGCGGTATTGTTTCTTATCGCACTGTGCCCGAGGCGACCAGACGGCCGGCCCGCGGCTGGTGTTCAGCAGGCGGAACTGGATGCCCACGGCGTCGGTAACCACGCCCATGATGCCGCCCAGGGCGTCCACTTCGCGGACCAGGTGGCCCTTGGCAATGCCGCCCACGGCCGGGTTGCACGACATTTGGGCGATCAGGTCGAGGTTCAGGGTCACCAGGGCGGTCTTCAACCCCATGCGGGCGGTGGCCATGGCCGCCTCGCACCCGGCGTGCCCGGCTCCGACCACCACCACCTCGTACCTTTCGTTGAACGTTCGCCCCATCTATAACTATTCTATTCTATGCAACTGGTCCGGTTGCCGGTATGAAAATATTAGTAATAGGAGGAGACGTCCCGGGGCAAAAACGCGCCTGTTAGCCCTAGGCCTCCAGCTTCGTGGTGTCCAGAGGCCGAGCGCCGTGGTGCACGGTTAGAAGGTGGACATCGTCTTGTCGAAGCCGATAGATAACGCGATAGCTGCCCACGATGATCTCTCTGATGTGCTCGATTCCCAATTCGGGAACCATCCTCCCCAAGCGCGGATAGCTTGCCAGTCGATCTGTGGCGCGGACTACGCGGTCGGCGAACGCCCGCCGCGACTTGCGGGTGCGTCCCGAGCAATGAACAGGCAGATCGCCTCGAGATCATCGGCCGCCTGCGGCGTCCACCTTACTTCAGCTATTTCGCCAGGCGTTGGCGAACCTCTTCTTGACTGAGGAGTTCACCGCGATCCGCTTGACGAAGACCTTTCTCGACCTTGTAAAGAAGATAAAGCCGATCGAGGGCATCTTCGACGCCGGCGTCGTCGGGAAGGTCCTCAATTGCTTTCAACATCTGCTGCTTCGTCTCCACAGCAACTCTCCAGTCCAATACCGTATCCTAGCACCGACGGCGGCGCGAGAGCCAGCTTGCTTCGGCACGCGATCGTCTAACGATCGGGCGCTCCGGCGCGCGCCGGTTCTTGACGCGCCGGCTGCA
>JBGOUV010000323.1:0-7970 GCA_041477815.1 Terriglobia bacterium
CAGTACACCAAGCGCGAGCCGCTCCTCCCCATCGTCAACGAGAGCCGTCGCCTGGAGCGCGAGAATCCGAAGATCCTGGCCGTCAGTGTCTCCGGCGGCTACCAGTACGCCGACGTCCCGCAGATGGGGCCCAGCGTCATCGTGGTCACCGACAACGATCCCGACCTCGCCCAGCGCGAAGCCCAACGCCTATCCGATATGCTCTGGGCCACCCGCGACCGCATTGTCCTCAACGCGCCCGACGCCGCCGCAGGCGTTCGCCGCGCCATGGACGCGGCCAAGTTCCCCGTCGCCCTCATCGACATGGGCGACAACATCGGCGGCGGCACCGCCGGCGACAGCACCTTCCTGCTGGAAGAGCTCCTCCGCCAGAAGGCCACCGGCTGGGTCGTAGTCCTAGCGGACCCGGCCGCCCAGCGCGCCGCCTTCCAGGCCGGCATCGGCGGCGCCTTCGATATGCCCGTCGGCGGCAAAACCGACCACCTGCACGGCAAGCCGGTCCGCGTCCGTGGCCGCGTCAAGCTTCTCTCCGACGGCAACTACATCGAGCCCGAAGTCCGCCACGGCGGCGCCCGCTATTACCGCATGGGCCTCACCGCCGTAATCGACGCCGCAGGCTCCACGCCCGACCTCCGCAACGTTCTCATCGTCACCGCCGACCGCTCCAGCCCCAACAGCATCCACCAGCTCGTCTCCAACGGCGTCTACCCCGACCGCCAGCGCATCCTCACCGTCAAAGGCGCCATCGCCCCCCGCGCCGCCTACGAGCCCGTCGCCGCCCAAATCATCGAGGTCGACACCCCCGGCTCCTCCGCGGTCAACCCCAAACGCTTCACCTACAAACGAGTCCGCCGCCCCCTCTTCGGCCTGGACTGAGGTACAGCGGGCTTCAGCCCGCTCGGGGCTTCAGCCCCGCTTCCCCGAAACCGTCCAGCCTCAAAGTAGATCTCGCCCGCCAGCATCCGTCAGGCGCAAAGCCTCGGGTGCCATCCCACGTAGTGCTCCTCTAGGAATGGATTATCCTACAGCCATGCCCCCTCTAGCCCTCCTCTTCCTCCTCCAGGCCGATATCCTCTTAAAAGGCGGCTTCGTCATCGATGCCCGCAACCAGCTTGCCGACCGCCGCGACATCGCCATAACCGCCGGCAAGGTTTCCGAAGTCTCCCCGACGATCGACCCCGCCAAAGCCCACAAGGTAATCGACGTCTCCGGCCTCTATGTCGTCCCCGGCCTCATCGACCTCCACACCCACATCGCCGCCGGCTCGGGCCTCCGCGGCACTCTCCCCATCGATCAGAACGTCTACCCCGACAGCCACACCCTCCGCTACGGCGTCACCACCGCCGTCGACGCCGGCACCTCCGGCTGGCGCTCCTTCCCCGCCTTCAAGCAGGCCATCATCGACCAGGCCCGCACCCGCGTCCTGGCCCTGCTCAACATCGTCGGACGCGGCCAAGCCGGCGGCGACTTCGAGCAGGACACCTCCGACATGGACCCCGAAGCCCTCGCCCGCATGGCCCGACAGCATCCTGATATCATCGTGGGTATCAAGACCGCCCACTACCGCGGCCCCGAGTGGACAGCGGTGGAGCGCGCCGTCCAGGCCGGCAAACTCGCCAATATTCCGGTCATGGTCGACTTCGGAGCCTTCCGCCCCGAGCGCCCCTTCCAGCAGCTTGTCCTCGATAAACTCCGCCCCGGCGACTTCTACACCCACACCTACCACCCCTCCGTACCCATGCTGGATGACCAGGGCCGCCTTCTCCCCTACCTCCGCGAGGCCCGCCGGCGCGGCGTCAAGTTCGACGTCGGCCACGGCGGCGGCAGCTTCGTGTTTCGCCAGGCCGTCCCCGCCATCCAGCAGGGCTTCCTACCCGACTCCATCTCCACCGACCTCCACACCGGCTCCATGAACGGCGCCATGAAGGACATGCTCAATGTCATGTCGAAATTCCTCAACATGGGTCTAGCCGTAGACGACGTGGTCATGCGCGCCACCCACAACCCCGCCCGCCAGATCAAGCGCGACGACCTCGGCCATCTCTCGGTGGGCGCGCCCGCCGACGTCGCCGTCCTGCGCGTCGAAACCGGCGACTTCGGCTTCACCGACGTCTTCGGCGCCCGCCTCCGCGGCGCCCGCCGCTTCGTCTGCGAGCTCACCCTACGCGACGGGATCGTGGTCTGGGACCTCAACGGTATTACCCGCACGGAGTGGGATAAGCTCGGCAACTACCAGTCCCCAGCCGCTAGTAAGTGGGACGCCACGCTCTACCCCGGCCCCCTGCGGCGATGAAGCACCGCCCTGCTCCTGGGTTGTGGGTCAGTTTCCCATAACGGCGTTTCGCAGGACTTGGCGCGTCTGCTAGGCTCTTGTTTTACCCCCCTGACCGCCATCGGAAAGGGTACTCCGCACGTGGGCTTCGCCGGCATCTCAAACCACCGCCAACTGGAGCACGCGCACGCAGATAGACAGGTCTGACGGCGAAGAGGGTACCGGGAACACGCGCTGTTGGGGCGTGGTTAGGGTCCCTCCGTCGAGTTCCCACCCTGGAGGACTGAAGAACCGCCCGATACTCACTTGAGCGAAGGAGATCGTCGTGTCAGACGGGTTCGGTAAGTCAATCTCAAAGATATCGGTGGCAGGCTCGCTGCAATAAGGGAACAACCTGGCGAAGTTTTCAAAGCTCTTTTCCCAGCACGGCTCTTCTGTTTCGATCCATCTCGGCCTATCCAACATCATAGTGAACATAGTGAACATTGCCGGACCTGCACCTTTCTTCAGATGCCTCTGCCCGGACTGGTGATAGCTGACCTTCGTGATCGCGCCCTTCTCGGGCTGAAAGACATAGACATCGTCGCCATTCACGTGCACTTCGCAAAAGCGCCGCACCTCAGTTCCCGATTTGAGGTTGATGCGAAGAACATACTCCTTGGCTGCTCTACCCATGCTGCTCCTCGGCTCTCGTCACGCTCCAACTCTGGAGCAGCTTAGCCAGGCCTGCATGAATCCGATTAGAGTATTCGAGACCCGGAGTAATCTTTTCTAGTCTCCGGCACACTTGCGTCAAGTGATGTGCAATTCTCTTATCGACGCTGACTACCTCGACGTACGGAAGGCAACTCGCCTGGGAGTGATCGCACAGATCGCTGTCCTTTGGCGTATCCCGCACGTCGGTCAGCATTTGGTGATAGAGGTCATGGTGCAGCCGGAGCCCGGGGCACCTCCCGGCGTCTGAATAGATCCATTCAGCTAGTCCCTGTATCCGGTCTTCTGGGCATTCAAAACCGTAGAGCGCGGATCGTTGCAGGTACCTGCGGACTGAATTCGCGAAATTTCTCGCAGAACGGACCTGATTCGCTCTTACCAAGCGGCGGTCTGCAGCTACCAGCGCTCTAAGCCGGGGGCCCGCCTTTGCAGGCCCCCGAATCGCGTCGGGATTGGTCTTCCAGATCATGTAGACTGCCTCATCGATTCTTAACCCAACAAGCCTATCGCAGACCGACGTGCCCGGAAGTTGCGCAGTCTGCTCCCAACGCCGTACATATGGTTTGATTGGTTTGCACTCGGTGCCTGAGAGGAACGCTTCCACCGCGCCCTTCAGCTCCTGCATGGGGATATGCGCGTTTCGCAGGTAAGTCACCGGCAGCCGCTCTAACCGCTGGAGAAGTGGCCGGAATCGAAGGAAATCACCGTCGTCCACGATAGGCCGCACGAATTCGAGCACATTTGTGAGTGTCAGAACCAGGGTTCCCTTCTGTGATTGGAGAAAGCTCTCCAAAGCGTCGACCGTTACGGGGCGCGAATGTTCGACGACGTCGATGATATCCGAGGCATCTAGAAGCAGGCGACTCATGTACTCGTCCTTACTAATATTATAGCAGTCGATTTCGGAACGTCCGAGGCGGCATTGTTCGAAGTGCAACGCGATCCCGCCGCCTCAGCGGGACCGACTCCCGTGCAAATCCCCCAATCGGATACCGACCCACTACGCCTGGCTTCACCACCAACCCCAAGTTCGGCAAGGTGTATAATGGGATAAGAGGTCGCTGGCGGAGTTCCATGCGGAACCTGGTTGGCAGCCTGTGGCAAGGCCCGCGCCCGCACCCTTCAGGATCAGCAACCCTTTGATTCGACAGACCTTATCGACCGCAAATTTGCGGTCAGGTTGGTTTGTCTCAACGTCTCGAGATCTAAACGTTGCCCTTCTTCCTCTCTGCGGCGATATGCGCGCACGCCCGAGCCGTGATCGCCATCATGCTCAAGGTGGGGTTCTGGCAGGCGCTCGAGACCCAGCAGGCCCCGTCCGTCACCAGCAGGTTGTTCATATCGTGGGCCCGGCAGAATCCGTTCACCACGCTGCTCTTCGGGTCGTTCCCCATGCGCGCCGTCCCGATCTCGTGGATGCAGAACCCCGGCACCGAGTAGTCCCCCGTAATCCGGACGTTCTTCGCCCCGGCCGCCTCCAGCATGGCCGCCCCCTCCTGCCGTCCGTCTTCAAACAGCTTCTTCTCGTTGTCGCTCCACGCCATATGAATTTTCAATGCCGGAATCCCCCAGGCATCCGCGGTGTCCCGGTCGATCTCGACGTAGTTCTCCTTGCGAGCCAGGCACTCCCCCCACAACCCCAGGTTGATCGTCCACTTCCCGCTGCTCCGCACCGCTGCCTTGAAATTCGCCCCCCACCCCGGCGCCTCCATATTGAAGCCGGGCGAGCTGCCTCCCTGATACCCATATCCCCGGATGAACCCCTTGGTGGTTTTCTCCTTCACGTTCCGGAACCGCGGCACGTAAATCCCGTTCGGCCGCCGCGGCGGACCCGACCACGCCCGCGCTTCCAGCATGGGCATCTCCCCCGCCGCCCCGCCCCCGTAGATGTGGTCCATCAGGTAGTGCCCCAGGGCCCCGCTCGAATTGCACAACCCCCCGGGGGCCGAGTTCAGCAGGATCCGCGTCGACTCCAGGGTCGAGGCGCACAGGACTACGATCTTTCCCCGCACCTCCCGCGCCGCCCGGCTCATCCGGTCGATGTAGGCCACCCCGCCGGCCTTCCCCGTCCCCCGGTCCACCACCACGTGGCTCACCACCGCGTCGGTCCTCACGGTGACCCGGCCGGTCTTCTCGGCCGCCGCCAGCGTAGTCCGCGGACTCGCGTAGTACGAGTTGGTAACACATCCCTGCTCGCACGGGCCGCAGTAGTGGCAAGGCTGCCGCCCGTTATGCGCCCGCGTGACAATGGCGACTCTCCCGATCGTCACCGTCCTCCCCAGCTTCTTTTTAGCCTGGTCCCGCAGAATCCGCTCCCCGCAAGTCATCTCCATCGGCGGCAGGAAGACGCTGTCCGGCAGTTGCGCCAATCCCTCCGCCTGCCCGCTGATCCCGATGAATTTCTCGACCTTCTCGTAATACGGCACGAGGTCCGCATACGACACCGGCCAGTTGTCCCCATACCCGTCGCGGCTTGCCGCCTTGAGGTCCAGATCGCCCATCCGGTAACTCTGCCGCCCCCAGGTCAGCGACCGTCCCCCCAGCACGCGACACCGGATCCAATGAAACGGCTTTCCGGTCTCCGTCGTATAGGGATTATCGATATCGTCCACGAACCAGCCCTGATTCGACTCCCGGCAGGCGTAACAGAGCCCCTGAATCGGCCGCCGCTTCAACTTATGCGGATCCTGTCCCCGATACTTGAGCTGCCAGCTCTCCACGTGCTCGGTAAAATCGGCCGGCGAAAGCTTCTTCCCCGCCTCCAGGACGCACACTTTCAACCCGGCCTCGGCCAGTTCCATCGCGGCCAAACCGCCGGTAGCGCCCGATCCGACCACGATGGCATCGAAAACGTCCTTCCCGCGCGTGATTACCTGCAGCATACGCCAGATTGTAGCAAGCCTACGCCGCCTTGATCTCCGTCCAGATCCGGTCCCGCAATTCCTGCCCCTCTGCCGGTATCTCGGCGAACCACTCCGCCTTCGCCATCTCCGGCATCTCCCGGAGCTTGGGATCGAGCAGCGCCGCCGCCTTCTCATTCGGGGTCGAGAACAGCGTCTCCCGCACGATCGCTGCCGCCACCTCCGGGCGCAGCAAGTGATCCACCCACCGATACGCCGCGTCTCGATTCCGGCTCCCCTTCAGAATCACCATTACATCGGAGAACGCCGCCAGCCCCTCCCTTGGATAGCAGTACTGCAGATCCGGATTCTCGGCGATGGCCTGCCAGGCGTCGCCGCTCCACAACTGCGCCGCCCACACTTCGCCGGCAATCAACTGCGGCTTCACCTCCGCGTTGATATAGGCGCGCAGCAGCGGCTTCTGGCGCATCGCCTCCCCCCGGGCCGCCTCCAGTTCCCGCGGGTCCACCGAGTTCAGGCTGTAGCCCAGCTTCTTCAGACAGACGCCCAGCACCTCGGAGGGATCGTCCAGCATCGTGACCTTCCGTTTCAGCCCGGGGTCCCACAGGTCGGACCAAGCGGCCCTGGTCCCGATCCTCCGGCGGTTGTAGACAAACCCGCTCACACCCCATAGGTACGGCACGCTGTGGCGGTTCCCCCGGTCCCACGGTGGATCCTGAAACTTCGCCTCGAGGTTCTCCACGCCGGGCAGCCGGGAGTGGTCGAGCGTTTCCAGCAGCCCCCGCCGCGCCATGGGACCCACATAGGTACTGTTGGGAAACACCACGTCCCACCGCGCCCCCCCGGCCAGGATCTTGGCGAACATCTCCTCGGTCGACTCGAAGGTCTCATAGTTCACCCGCACCCCGGTCTCCCGCTCGAACCCGGCCACCGTGTCCGAGGCGATGTAGTCCGACCACGAATAGATGTTGATCTCGCCCCCGGCGCGCCGCCGCCGGCATCCCGCCAGTACGACCGTTACCGCGAGCGCCTCTCGCCGCGTCATGGCGGAACCTGTCGCAGAAACTCCTCAACTTCAACCTTCAGCAGCGCGAAGGTCTGTTCGCAGCCCTGCGCCAGGGGGGCCAGCTTCTCCCACTCCAGAAGGAACGAGTACGCTGACCGGAAAACATGGCGGAAGTGCAAATACTCCTTCAACTGGTCTCGGAGCCCCTCAGAGATTACAGCCGGGCGTACCGCCGCACTACGCGCCATGGTCTCCAGGAGGTCCCGATGCCAAGTTCTGCTGTCCGGCAGTTCGCCGTCGAGTTCCAGGGCTACTCGCTTGAAGATGTTCTCGATGCCGTTATAGAAGGAATGCAGCATGGCGCCCAGAGCTGATGTCTCCACGGCAGTGGGCGCCCAACCGGCGCCACGATCGAGCAAGGGCCTGTGAAGCTCAATCAAGTGATGCAGTTGTTCTAACTCCGCCGCGACCTGCTTACCCAGCTTAGCCGACACGCACCAACTCGCCTTCTTCCCGCAGGTAACGGGTGAAGGGGACATCCTGGTCCAGATCAATCAGATCGAGGGGGCGATCCAGGACGTCAGACGCCTGGCTCATCGCCCGGAAGAACAGGCGCGGCGGCAAACCCGAGACCGCCAGATCTACGTCTGACCCCGCGCGCAGCGTCCCCTTGGCAGTCGAGCCAAATACATACACCTCCCGGGCTCCCATGCTTTGCAGGATGACAACTGCCCGCCCAATAGATTGTCGGAGCTCTTCGCTCATGGCTCTATAGTACCTCCCGCCGCGTCATCGCCGCTGCAGCCGATCCGCCCCCAGGATCAGCCCACCCAACACCAGCACCAGCACCGCCGACAGCGCGTTCACCACCGGACTGATCCCCCGCCGCGCCATCGAATAGATGACCATGGGCAGCGTCTCCGACCCCACGCCGGCCACGAAGCTGGTAATCACGTAGTCGTCGAAGGACAGGATGAACGCCAGCAGCGCCGCCGCCACAATTCCCGGCCGCAGCACCGGGACCGTCACCTGCCAGAACGTCCCCCACTCGGTGGCGCCCAGATCCTGGGCCGCTTCCTCCAGAGCCGGATCCAGCGCCGCCAGCCGCGCCTTCACC
>JBGOUV010000574.1:0-3091 GCA_041477815.1 Terriglobia bacterium
GAATCGAGGTGAGCTTCTGGCGGCGGTTGCGGGACGAGAAGAAGTTCGATACGCCGGAAGACTTGCGGGCCCAGATCCTGCGGGACGTAGGGCAGGCAGAGCGGTATTGGCGGCGTATCGAGTCGCGACCGAGAAGGAGCGGTTGGTTCCTGAATTCGCTCCCCGGTAAATGTGGGGCGGCCCCCGGGGCCGCGCCGGGCCCCCCGGCCCGGCCTGCCGAGTTCCGGATACGGGCACCAAGCCGGCCCGGGGGCCGGCCGCGGCCCCGGGGGGCCGCCCCACGTTTTCATCGACTGGCCGTGCGGCCATGTGGAACTCCGTTATGGTCGCGGTTCGGTGGGGCGAGGGAGCCAGTTCAGGTCGCGGCCGCGATTCGCGGCGAGCGAGGCCAGGGCTTGCTCCAGGGTCCAGCCCAGGTGAATGATGCCGCCGGCGGCCGCGGCGACAGCGAGGGGATCGTCCCCGCCGGGGTAAAGGACATTGCGACCCACCAGGGCGCCGCGGACGTTGGGGCCGGCGGCGAGTCCCTTAACCAGCTCGCTGAGGAAGGGAGAGGGATCGCCGGCGGATTCGCCGCCCAGCAGGAGAATCGGCAGCGTGGTGGCCCGGGCTACCGCCTCGTAGTTCTCGCAATAGGGAAGCTTCAGCCAGAGGAGCCGGCTGCTGTCGCCCAGAGCCGCGGCCACACCTACCAGACGCGCCAAGGCTTCCGGCGTTTTGATCACCTGGTAGCCCGTGTCGGTCCTGGTCACGGGTAGCGGCTCCAGGAAGGTGGGCAGGCCGGCGGCGTTGAACTCCGTGATGGCGCGGGCGCTGGCCAGCAGAGTGTTCAAGGAACCTGCCTCGGCGTCGCAAACGCGCAGCAGGATTTTGACGCCGTCGAGCCCCAGGGCGTGGCAGGCGGCCGGTCCGGGACCGGTCCAAGGATCGTCGATCTCCCACACCGTGCCGGCGAGGCCGCCGCGGTTCAACGACGCCAGCAGCAGTTTGTCATCGAGGAACGCTGGGCCTCCCGATTCCCGCGAGAGGTCGTGCAGCAGGAGCAGCTCCTCGAGAACATCGGTGGTGGCCATGACCCCGTCCAGATGCTCGCTCCTCAGCGTGCGGACGATGCGGGCCAACAGCTCGGCGCGATGGGCCATCCGCAGCGGATCGTTGCCGATGGAGGTGACGCGGCGGCCGGGGTGGTCGGCGGCCAGGAGGTTCAGGCGGCCGTCCGGCGCGAGGCGGCTGCGGCGGCGGCGCTTCTGGGCCGCGCGATGCACCCGTTCCGGATCGTCCACCCGGAGGTTGGTAATACTACCCACAAGAGCGGTAGGTAGGAAATCATTCCAGGAGAATTCGGTCATCGGGCGTCCGTTCCTCTGCTAATATTAGGATTATGCCGCTCGTTTCCATGCGTCAACTTCTCGATGAGGCCACCCAGGGCAACTACGGAGTGGGCGCCTTCAACGTTAATAACATGGAGCAGATCCAGGCTATCATGGAGGCGGCGCGTAAGACCAAATCGCCGGTCATCATCCAAGCCAGCCGGGGCGCTCGCAAATATACCAATGACCGATTCCTATATCACTTGATGCTGGCGGCGTCGGAGGTGTATCCGGAGATCCCGGTGGCCCTGCATCAGGATCACGGCAACAGCCCGGCTACCTGCAAGTCGGCCATAGCCATGGGATTCACCAGCGTCATGATGGACGGCTCGCTGATGGACGATGGCAAGACGCCGGCGAGCTTCGACTACAACGTGCGGGTGACGCGCGAAGTGGTCGAGGCGGCTCATGACCAGGGGGTCACCGTAGAAGGAGAGCTGGGGTGCCTGGGCGGCATTGAGGACGGCCATGGGGCCGGAGTCGACGCCCTGTCGCACTTGACCGACCCCGAGCAGGCCGTGGAGTTCGTCGAGCGCACCGGCATCGACGCCCTGGCGGTGGCGATCGGCACCAGCCACGGCGCTTACAAGTTTTCCCGCAAGCCGGACGGCGCGGTGCTGGTGATGGATCGCATCCTCGAGATCCACCGGCGCCTGCCTCAGGTCCACCTGGTGATGCATGGCTCTTCGAGCGTGCCCCAGGAATTGCAGGACATTGTGAACGCCTACGGCGGCAAGCTGAGACAAACCTGGGGCGTTCCGATTGAAGAGATCCAGTTGGGTATCCGGCACGGCGTTCGCAAGATCAACGTCGACACCGACAACCGGCTGGCGATCACGGGCGCGATTCGGAAGTTCTTCGCCGAACAGCCCGAGGAGTTCGACCCGCGCGGGTACCTCACCCCGGCCCGAACGGCAATGGAGCGGGTGGTGGCCTCCCGCATGGTCAGTTTCGGGCAGGCGGGCCACGCCGGGGATTACGAACCTATTCCCCTGGCGGTGATGGCGCGGCTCTACGCCGCAGAGCCGTCTACGACAAAAATCCTAGCGACTTAGTGCGAAACCCTAGTTCTGCGGTGTTTCCGTTCATGGTGTACTGCAATAGACGGATGCCGTATGAACAGGAAACTACTGCCTCTACTGGGTATTGCTTTTGTAGTAGCCGTGATCGCCACGGGCATATTCTATGGTCTGATCGTGGGACGGTTACGCAATGCCACGAGCGGCGGACCGCAACGTCCGCTGGTGGTGGCGGCGCGGAGCCTGGAGCCGGGCACAGTCCTCACCAAAGCCGATATCAAGGTTTCGACGTGGTCGGGGCCGGAAGCGCCTAAGGACACCATCGCAGCGCCGGGTCAGGTGGAGGGCTGGACGGTATTACAGGCGATCGGAGAGAACGAGCCGCTGATCCGGACGCGCCTGGCTACGAACCAGTCGGGCAGCGGGGCGGCGCTGGCGATTCCCAGCGGGATGCGGGCGGTTTCCATTCAGACACCGGACTCGCCGGGCGTCCTGCGGCTGCTGCGTCCGGGGAACAAGGTTGACGTGCAGGTGATCCGGAGCAAAGGCGGCCCGCGGTCGGGCGACGCGGACATACGCACGGTCCTGCAGGATGTCGAGGTTTTGGCCGTGCCGGACCCCAAGGAGGCGCGTCAGGGAAACGCGGGCGCGGTTCTTACGGTGCTGGCCAAGCCCTCCGAAGCGGAGTTGTTGAGCCTGGCC
>JBGOUV010000103.1:0-17662 GCA_041477815.1 Terriglobia bacterium
ATCCCGAGATCGAAGACGATATCAAGATCGAGATCAACTCCGACGACCTGTGCATCGACACCTTCTGCTCCTCGGGCCCCGGCGGACAGGGTGTGAATACGACCTACTCGGCCGTCCGGATCACCCACCTCCCCACCAATATCGTGGTGCAGTGCCAGAACGAGCGCAGCCAGCACAAGAACAAGGACTTCGCCATGAAGATCCTCCGCTCGCGCCTCTACGAGATGGAGATCGAGAAGAAGCGCGAGGAGACCAAGAAGCTGGAAGCGTCGAAGATGGGCATCAATTTCGGCAGCCAGATCCGCAGCTATGTATTGGCTCCCTACCGGATGATCAAGGACCACCGCACCAAGTTCGAAATGGGCGACGTCGACCGCGTCCTGGGCGGCGACCTGGAGCCCTTCATCAAGGCCTACCTGGTGATGAAGAAGACCGGGCAGCCGGTGGGCCCGGGGAAGGACGAGCCGGAAGAGTGACTGGCCGCGAACAAACGCAAATAGGAGCTACCAGATGGGATTCCGCTTTCGGCGCAGCGTTCGCCTCTTCCCCGGGTATCCTTCGGCCTGGAGCGGGACATTGGCAAGTTTGGTAGACTCCCCCGGTGGCTTACGAAGTCAGATTTGCCGACGACGTGAAGGGGCACCTGCAGGCGCTGTCAATACCGGAGCGAGCGGTGGCTTTGGACGCCATCGAACGGCAATTGCCTCACGAGCCCCTTGTCGAAACGCGCAATCGAAAGCCTTTGCGCCCCAATCCAATCGCCCCTTGGGAGTTACGAATCGGCAAGCTTCGGGTATTCTATGAAGTGGCGCCCGGCGAACCAGGTTTGGTGAGGATACTCGCCGTCGGCAAGAAGGAACGAAGCATCTTGCGCATAGCAGGGAAGGAGATGACGTTATGAAGACGATCCAGCTTTCGAACGCATTCCGGCCGCTGGCTGAGTATGCCCGGGAGTTGAAGGGCGAGATCCTGGTAGTGAGGGACCCTAGAGGGCCCGTAGCTGCAGTGGTTCCCCTGAAAGCTGTGGATCGGGAGTCGCTCGCTCTCAGCGCGCATCCGGAGTTCCTGGAGCTGATTGCACGCTCGCGAGCCCAGTTCGCCTCGGGTAAAACCCTTTCGTTGCACGAGATGAAGGAAGCCGTACTGCCCAAGCAGAAGGCTAACAAGGCGTTGCACCAAACGCGCCAAAAGCGGCGCGCCGGTGAACGCCCAAACCGTTAGGTTAGACGGCCGGAAACACGATGTTCGATCTTCTTCAGGTCCTTATCATAGAGACCTTGCGGAGGCCATCAACGGTTTGACAGAGGTTCTGCGGCTTCCAAGAAGACGAGTGCCAGGCAGAATCCTCCCATGAAGCCTAACGCGCAAAACCGGAAACGGGCCCACTACCCTACCTTGAGGACGCCGAGAAGGAGCCGCTGCCGGAGATGCCGGCGCCCCTCCCCTGGCCGGAGGTGAAGGACTACTTCCTGCGCGAGGCCCCGCGCCTACTGTAGCTGCGCCATCCAGACGGCGCCCGTGGTTTCGGCGAGGCTGAGGACGATGCGGTCGCGGCCGGCGGTCAGGCCGTTCCACGGAATAGGCATGTTCTTGAGCGAGAGCCGGGCGTCGTGGAAGTGGCGGACGGCGAACGGCTCGCCGGTGGGCCGTTTGGAAGCGTGGTCGAGGCGCTGGGCCCACAGGCAAAGCGAACCGTCGCGGTCGGAGAGCCAGTAGAGGGTGTTGCCGTCGGGGGACCAGTCGGGAAACGCGTCGTTGCCGCGACCGTCGGTGACGGGAATCCACTCGTTTTCAGCGGGAGAGGTCTCGCGGAAAGGAACGATATAGATCTGAGCCTGAGGGCCGCGGCGGCTGTGAAAAGCGATCCAGCGATCGTCGGACGTGAGACGCGGCCGGTTCACCGCTCTTCCACTGACTGACAAATAGGTAGTTTTGCGCCCGGTGGCGACATCCACGACCTCCAAAGTAAGATCAGAGCCGCCGGGAGAGCAAAGCAGCTTCCTGCCATCGGCCGTCACCGTCCAGACAACACTGCCCCCTTCGAGGACCTTCTGGGGGACGCCGGCGCGGCCATCGGCTCCCAAAGAAACCAGGTAGGCGACCCCACGTGGCCTTTGTCTCAGGGTGTAGCCGGCCTTGGAGCCATCGGCGGAGAGGAACGGCATATTGATCACGGGCAAGCCGCTGGTGAGGGCGGTTTCGGCGCCACTAGCCGAGTCCCTCAACCACACCTCGGTCGTGCCGGAGCGCGTGGCGGTGAAGATCATCCGCCTGCCGTCGGCGGAAAACTGCGGGAAGATTTCGGCGCCGGCGTCGCGGGTGAGACGCTGCATTTCGCCGGAAAGGGCCAGACTCCACAGGTCAATGTTGACCGTGGGCGTAGTGAAGACGAGCCTGTCGCCGGCGGCCATCGAAGCGCTGGTCTCCACGCCCGCGCCGAAGGTCCACCGGCGCAGCCGCAGGCCGGGGATCGAGACACTCCACACGTTGGTACTGTCCCCGAGGCGGGCGGAGAAGAGGATTTCGTCGCGGCCGGTCCAGAGGAAGGGGACGAAGTCGGCTTCCGGAGAAGCCGAGAGGCCCGCCTGCTGCAGGACCCCCAGGGCGCCGGTAGCCACGGCCGGTCCGTCCTCGAGGGGTACCGTCCACCAATCGGCTGTTTTCGGGTTCTGGATGTCGCGGTGTCCAAAGAAGAGCAGGCGGCGGCCGTCGGGAGACCAGACCGGCCAGCGCGCCATGGCGAAGTCGGAGGCGACGGGACGGGCCTCGCCGCCATTGGCCGGGGCCACGTAAATCTTCGAGGAGCCGGTGATCAGCAGAAGACGCGGTAGGTTGGCCCCGGTCCAGTAGGCGATCTGCGAGCCGTCGGGAGAAAAGCGGGGCCGGCGGCCCTGGTCGGCGATGCGGCGGGGCTGGCCGCCTAGTGCTGAGACAACATAAATGCCGCCGCCGTCCCGCTCGGAGCGGAAGGCGATCTTGCTGCCGTCCGGCGAGAAGGCGGGCTCGCTCTCGTCGGCCTCGTCGGTGGTGAGGCGCATAGGCTCCCCGGAGGGAAGCTGCTGTACCCAGATGTCGAGGTTCGTCCGGCTGGCGCGGTCCGAGGCGTAGGCCAGGAGTTTGCCGTCGGGCGAGAGCGCGGGATCGGAGCTGAGGCCGGAGTCGCCGGTGAGGCGGGTGAGGATCGGCCCGCGAGACGCCGGCTCGCGCCGGGCGAGCCACCAGCCGGCGGCGACGCCCAGGACGGCGGCCAGGGCCACCAGGCCGACCGCGGCGACAGGACGACGGGGCGGCGGGGCGACCGGGCCAGGCGTTGGCGCGTCGTCCAGTTCCAGCAGGGCGAGCTTCACGTCGCCGATGTGCTGGTAGCGGCGGTTGGCATCCTTGCGGAGACAGCGGGCGACGATCCGGGCGAGTTCCGGAGGCATGTCGGGAAGCAGTCCGGCAAGGGGTGGGGGCTCGTGGTGAAGGATGGCGGCGAGAATCGACATCTTCGTCTCGCCCGTGAAGGCCCGCCGTCCGGTGAGCATCTCATAGAGGACGGCGCCGAAAGAAAAAATGTCCGAGCGCGCGTCGATACGCTTTCCCTCGGCCTGCTCCGGAGACATGTAAGCGACGGTGCCGACGATCATGCCTTCCTGGGTTCGGGGCTGCAGGGTCAGGGTGCGGGCAAATTCTTCGCTGCCGGCCGTCTCGGTCAGCTTGGCCAGTCCGAAGTCGAGGATCTTGACGCGGCCCTCGTCGTTGAGGATCAGGTTGGCCGGCTTGATGTCCCGGTGCACGATGCCGGCGGCATGAGCTTTGGCCAAGGCGTCCGCAATCTGGACCGCGCATTCCACCGCCTCGCGGACCGGCAGATCTTTGGGGCCCAGGCGCTGGTCCAAGGTCCGGCCGGGGACGTACTCCATGGCGATGTAGTCGCGGTCCTGGTCGGCGCCGATCTCGTAGATCGTGACAATGCCCGGATGATTGAGCGCGGAGGCGGCCTTGGCTTCCTGGACGAAACGCCGCTTGCGTTCCGGGTCGGCGGTCGTTTCCGCGTGCAGGAGCTTAAGCGCGACCGGCCGGTCGAGGGTGGTGTCGAGCGCGCGGTACACCACGCCCATGCCGCCTTCGCCGAGCTTGTCCAGAATCCGGTAGTGACCTAGGGTTTGGCCGACCAATTGCCGCGCTCCTCGCCGGGATGATACGAGGTTAACAGATTGGCGCGGATCTCAGCCTCGGTAAACGGCACCCGCTTGAAGCGTTGCTGTGCGAACAGCCGCGCCTGGGCGCTGTGCCCGGGCGTCTCGCCATAAGCCAGCACCGACCAGGCCACCAGCGGCTTCGAGAACTGCACGGTCAGGACCCAGCCGTCGCCGCTGTTGGCCACGCTCTTGCCGTCCGCGGCCGGGGCGAAGCTGACCACGTGGAACAGGCCGTACTCGCCGGGAGCGCCATCGGCGGGCAGATCGGCGTCGCCGATACGGACGCGGTGGACGTCGCCCCAGGCCACATCTTCCGCGCCGTAAGTCTTACGAGTCCAGACGGCGGCGTCCGCCAGGTGCCGGGCGGCGAGGCCGGGGTCCGCGAGGCCGCGAGGGGTGCGGGCGGGGTCGTCCGCTCTCCAGGGAACCGCAAAGGGCTCCGGTATAGCCTTGCTGTAGGTATCCCAGAAGCGCTGGAACAGGACGGCGCCCCGGCTGTCGCGATCGACGCGGTTGTTCCAGGCCTTCAGAATTTCGGCGGCACGGCCCTCTTGGGCGGCGGTTAGCAGGTCCGCCTTGACGCGGTCGGCCAGCAACATCTTGGTGTTGAACTTCAACCGCTGGACGTCTTCAAGCGAAAACTTCTCCTGCCCTTCCAGCATCTCCAGCGACATTTGGGAGCGCAGCCGTAGCGGCCGGCCGGGCTCAAAGTAGGCGGGGAACTTGCTTGGATCGAGCCTGTCGCGCAGCGAGGTATACCACGGCGGATCGTTGCAGCTCTGGACGTAGCCGCCCCGGGGATTGAAAAGCTGCGGCAGCTCCGCGGTCTTGTGAAACTCGCGCCACACGCTGCCGTCGGCGGGACGCTTGATGACCGTGCCGTTCCACAAGTAGAAGATGTTGCCGGCGTCGTCGGCGTAAGCCAGGTTGAACATCGGCAGCGTGTTCCATTTGACGATCGAATAGAACTCCTTCCAGTCCTTGGCCTTGTTCATCTCGTACCACTGCTCGAAGTAGCGGTAGGCGTCCAGAATAGCCGACTTCATCGCCACCACCGACTTCTCATCCCGGCTCAGGACGGGGCCCAGGTGGGTCCCCCAAAACATACGCGTCTGGCCCTGGATGCTGACCTGCTTCGAGGTGAGTGGATAGGATTCCCCTTCAAACAGGTAGTGGTTGGGCTGCGCGGGGTCCAGTGGCAGGACATAGGTCTCATGCAGATTGGGGTAGTTGACGGTATGGGTCCAGCCCAGATGCTCGTTGAAGCCGTGACGCAGCACCGGAAGTCCCACATACGTCGCGCCGAAAAAGTTGACCTTGCCCGGCACGGTGATGTGGGCTTCCCAAAAGAGGGCGTCCCAAGGCTGGTGCGGATTGCCGAGCAGGATGGGCGCGCCGGAAGTGGTGCGCGACCCCGAGAGGGCCCACATGTTGGAGCCGCCGGCGCCGGACGGAGCGTGGTCGGCGCGCAGAGCAAAGCGCAGGATCTCGGCGCGGCAGCGGGCCAGCACGTCGACACCGTCAAACTGGGGGATCCACGTAGGAAGACGTTCGCGGTGCTTTTCGACGTAGGCGTTGACCCCGGCGGCGTGGGCTTCCAGCATACGCTGGAACAGCGGGCTCAGCTCCGGAAAGCGGCGCTTGGAGACCTCGTAGTTGCCGAACCGCTGCATGCGGAAGTCGCTCTCGGCGCCCGTGCCCAGGTACTTGGCCTGCTCGCCTCGGGCTTCGAGGTAGCGGCGGGCCACTTCCACGGCGTGGTCCTCGGCCTGGGCGTAGCCCAGGCCGAAGCTGGCGGCCTCTTCGGTCTCGGCGAGGATGTGGGGAACGCCGTAGGTATCGCGCCGGATGGTGACCTGCGAGGCCAGCGACGCGGCCAGCAGCAGTGCGATCATGGCCCCTCCTTCTTATAGACCACGCCACCCTTCATGACGAAGCGGACGCGCTCCAACTCGGTAAGATCCCGCAGCGGGTCGCCCCGCACGGCGATGAGGTCGGCATAGAGGCCGGGGGCAATGGCGCCGGCCCGGTCGCTCCAACCTAATAGATCAGCGGCGTTCACCGTAGCCGACTGGATGGCTTGCCACTGCGTGAGCCCCCACTTCTGCATATAGGCGAACTGCTTGGCGTTGTCCCCGTGCCGGTAGACCCCGGCATCGGTGCCGTAGGCCATCTTGACCCCGGCGCGGGCCGCCCGCTGGAAGTTCTCGCGCTGCAAGGCGCCGACCTTCTTCTCTTTCTCGATGATCTTCTCGGGATAGCCCAGCCGCCGGAACTCGGCCAGGATGACGTCGTCGTTGTAGATATCGGCCACGAGGTATGTCCCGCGCTCCAGCAGTAGCCGTATCCCCTCGTCGTCGAGAAGACTGCCGTGCTCGACGGAAGCCACCCCGGCCCGGAGGGCCCGTTTGATGCCCTCGGCGCCGTGAGCATGGGCGGCGACCCGGCGTCCCCACATGGCGGCTTCCTCCACCAGCGCGCGCATCTCTTCGGGCGAGTACTGCGGCGCGCCCACCGATTCCTCTTCGCTCAACACGCCCGCGGTGGCGATCATCTTGATGACATCGGCGCCCTGCTTGACGTTCTCCCGCACCTTCCGGCGGATCTCGTCGGTCCCATCGGCGACGCCCGAGAAATTGCCGAACTTCAGATACGGCGAGAAGCCCGTAAGATCCGCGTGCCCGCCGGTGGAGCCGATGGCCAGTCCGGCGGCCTGCATCCGCGGGCCGGGGATCGTGCCGGCGTCGATGGCCTTGCGCAGGGCGATGTCCAGAAACTCGCCCCCGCCCACGTCGCGGACGGTGGTGAACCCGGCCTCCAGGGTCCGGCGCGCGTAAAGGTGTGCCACCACGGCATTATCGATGGGGCTGCGGCGGAAGATATCCTCGTAGTAATTACCGGCCTGGAAGCTCAGGTGGGTGTGGCAGTCCATCAGACCGGGCAGGAGGGTCATGTCCCCCAGGTCGATCACCTGGGCTCCCGGCGGAACCGGAAGCCCCGGCCCGGCCCCGGTGATACGGTCGCCTTCGATCAGGACGACCGGCCGCGCCACGACCGTGGCCGTGCGGACGTCGAGCAGGCGGGCAGCCTTCACAGCCACGCGCGGGGGCCCGGCGGCGAGGACCGGGAGCGCGAGCAGAAGAAGGAGTCGGGGACTCATAGCAGTCAGGGCCGCAGCCAGCGGTCCAGGAAGGCAAAGGCCTGGGCGCCGTGGATCAGGTGCAGGCCGCGAAACAGGCCGAACTCGACGCGGTCGGCGAGGCTGAGGCGGCGGTAGATGTCCCGGGTGCGGGTGAACTCGATGAAACCATCTTTGAAGTAGGCAGCCGTGTCCAGCGTGCCGGACTCGATGAACAGGGGCCGCGGAGCGACCAGCGAGGCCAGGTCGGCGTCCGAGAACTCGTTGATGAAGCTCTGGAAGAAGGCGTACTCCTCGGGCGTGTCGATGTAGGCGGTCGAATAGGTGGAGAACTGGAACTGCTTCTTCGTCGTCTGGTTGAAGTAGCCCGAGACCGCAGCGGCGGCCAGGCGCGGATCGATGGCGCCGGCATAGAGGGTCATGCGGCCGCCCCAGGAGATGCCGTACATGCCGATGCGGGCGGGATCGACCTCGGGCAGCGAGGCGAGGAAGTCGGTCACCCGGACGATCTTCCACTGCTCCAGGATCTGGAGCGTCGTCCCGACCGAGATGGCTTTGCGGTGGAGCCGGCTGCGCTGGGCGGCGTCGTTGACCAGGTAGGGTGCAAATACGACATAGCCGCGCTCGGCCGCCTGAGCGCCGAAGCGGCGCAGGTAGTCGTCGCGCTCGGTGAGGCCGGCGGTCATGGCCGGCGATCCGCCCATGCCGTGCTGGCAGATCAGCGCCGGACGGCGGCCGGGGCGCTTCGGGGTGAGCAGCACGCCGTACACCTCGACGCCGGGGACGGCTTCCAGCCACACGCGCTCGGTGCGATAGAGGTCGCTCGCGCCGATCACCTCGCGGCGGGGACGGAGCGGGGTCTTCTCGGCCGGGAATCCGCCCATCAGCTCGACAAACCGTTTGCGGTGGGGCTCGACCGAGGCCAGGTAGCGATCGACGGAGGTGAAGTCGCGATTCCATTTCGACGCCCGGCGGGCCTCCGACTCGGCGATGAGCCGGTCGAAGTAGCGCTCGATCTGGCCGTACTGCTCTTGGAGCAGCGGGGTTTCGGTGGTGCGGGCCGAGACCAGGTAGGTTTCGGAGAGCTTCGGCGGAGTCGCGGGCTCCAGGCGGAAGTCGAGGCGCTGGCCCGCGCGGGCGGCCTCGATGGCCATCTCGTAGCCCGCGGCGTCGACGTAGACGACCCAGTCGCCGGCGGACAGGTCGAAACTGTAAGCGCCGGCGGCGTTGGTGATGGTGGTGAGGGTGTCGAGGTTACGCTCGAAGGGGCTGGCGGCGACGGTGGCGCGGGCGACCGGTTTCCCGTCGCGGGTGGTTACCGTGCCGGCCACGAGCAAGAGCAAACCCAGGTGGATCATGGCAGGGATCTTAGCAGCTTGCGTCGGGAAATTTGATGTTCATTTCCCGGTGGAATAGTGGTCGCCGGGTTCGTAGAATGGGGAATATGAACGCCATGCCCACACGCACCGAGATGCACCACGCTTTTCTGGACAGCGACCCGACCTACAACGGGGTGTTCTTCACCGCCGTTCGGACCACCGGAATCTTCTGCCTGCCCTCCTGCCCGGCCAAGAAGCCGCTGCCGGAAAATATAGAGTTCTTCGGCACCGCGCGAGAGGCGGTCTTCGCCGGCTATCGGCCGTGCAAGCGGTGCCGGCCGCTCGAAGCGGGCGGCGCGCCGGAGTGGGTCCGGAAGCTGCTCAAGCTGGTGGAGCAGTCGGCCGACCAGCGCCTGACCGACGGCGACTTGCGCCAGGCCGGAATCGAGCCGGCGCGGGCGCGTCGCTATTTTCTCAAGGAGTACGGGATGACCTTCCATGCTTACTGCCGGGGCCGGCGGATGGCCGGCTCGCTCCAACAGATCCGCCGGGGCGCCGATCTGGACGACGTGATCCTGGGGAACGGCTACGAGTCGCACAGCGGCTTCCGCGAGGCCTTCGGGCGCGCGTTCGGAAAGCCCCCGGGCGGCAGCCGCGACGTGGAGTGCCTGGTCACCGCCTGGATCGAGACGCCGCTGGGGCCGATGATCGCAGGCGCGACCGAGCAGGGGATCACCCTGCTCGAGTTCACCGACCGCCGCATGATTGAGACACAGCTCGCGGTGCTGCGGAAGCGGTTCGAGTGTCCGGTGCTGCCGGGGGAGAGCCCGCACTTTGTGACGTTGAAGGCCGAGCTGGCCGAATACTTCGCCGGACGGCTGCGGAAGTTCACCGTGCCGCTGGTGTATCCGGGGTCGCCCTTCGAGGAGCAGGTGTGGAACGCGTTGCTCGAGATCCCGTACGGGGAGACCCGGTCCTACGAACAAATGGCGCAGCGGGTGGGAAAGCCCGGGGCCAGCCGGGCCGTGGGCAGCGCCAACGGGCGGAACCGTATCGCCATCGTGATCCCGTGTCATCGAGTAGTGAACAAGGATGGCCAGCTCGGCGGCTACGGCGGGGGAAAGTGGCGTAAGGAGATGCTGCTGGATCTGGAGCGTACCCGGGGTCAGGCGGCGTTGCCCTTCACCGCGAGGTGAGCTGTCCCAGCAGCTCCCCCAGCAGGTCCGGCTGCGGGTAGGCGTGCCCCCGGTGCTGGCGGAAGCCTTCGGCGTACTCGACGCCCACGCGCCGGCCCACCTCGGCTGACCAGCGTTTCATGGCCTCGAGGTACTCATCCATACCGTGCTGGGCGCGGAGCCACTCACGCTGGCTCTTGTGACAGGCCAGCATGTCGGCTTTGAGGCCGATCACCTCCGAGATGTCGATGGCCAGCGGGCACGGGACGGGGTCGCCGAAGATATCCGTGCCTTCGATAGGGCTGGCGTAGTAGAGGTGCGGGATATGGCGGATGGCCGCCGCCGCCGGAAGAACGCCGGTGCGGAAGTTCGGGGCGGGTGCGCCGAAGCAGGCCATGCGGGCCACCATGCTGGTGGACTCGTGGTCGGACATGTAGTCGCGCGGATAGTGCGTAATCACCAGGGCCGGGTCGACCTTGCGGATCAGCTCGACGGCTCTGCGGATGGTCTCGGCGTCGTGGAAGACGAGCAGGTCGCGGCAGTCGAGGCAGTGATACTCGGCGCGGATCCGGGCGGCGGCCTGGCGTCCTTCTTCCAGGCGCAGGGCGGCGATCTGTTCGGAGGGCAACTCCATGGAGCCGCAGTCGCCGGGGGTCATGGAGGCGATGTGAACCTTCCATCCTTTTTCCTGGAGGCGGATCAGGGTTCCGGCGCACAGGAACTCGGCGTCATCGGGGTGAGCCATCAGAGAGAGAACCCGCTGGGACATGACCAGAATGGTAGCATCCGCCGACGCGGATTTCGGGGTGTAGAATAGAGGCATGTCAACGACGGTGGCAAGCCCGGCAGCCGAGCAGCGGGTGACGCTCCAGGTGAGTTGGGAGACCTATGAGCGGCTGCTGGCCGAGCATCCGGACGCGGCGGGGCCGCGGTTTACCTACGATGAAGGGACGCTGGAGATTATGGTGGTATCCGCCTCGCATGAAACGCCCAACCGCATCCTGGCGCGATAGGTGGATGAGGTCGCCGTCGAGCTGGGCATAAACGCATACCCGCTGGGGTCGACCACGTTCAAGCGCGAGGAGTTGCTCAAGGGGTTCGAGCCCGATTCGGCTTTCTACATCGGGCGCCGGTCCGCGTTGTGGGACACGGAATTGGATGCGGCCGTGGACCCGGCTCCCGACCTGGTGATTGAGATCGACGTATCCCGATCGTCGCTGCCCCGCTTTCCCATCTTTGCCGCGTTCGGGGTCCCGGAGGTGTGGCGGTACGACGGCACGCGGGTGTCCCTCTGGCGCCTGGAAGCCGGGCGGTACGTGGAGGCGGAACGCAGCATGGCGCTGCCGGTGGTCACGGGACCGCTGGCGACCCG
Source organism: Terriglobia bacterium (assembly GCA_041477815.1). Classification (GTDB taxonomy): domain Bacteria; phylum Acidobacteriota; class Terriglobia; order Bryobacterales; family JACQDG01; genus JBGOUV01. The sequence goes on from JBGOUV010000103.1 coordinate 11,190, forward strand.
GTTTCTGGAGGAGAGTCGAACCCTGCCGGGCCCGGAGTGGATTCGGCGGGTCCGGGAGTGGGCGCGGAGCCGGCCGTAGCGAGGTCATGGAATCCTCGTTCCCGGAGCGCTTCCAGGGCGGCCGGCAGCCTCTCGCGGGGCACCCAGATGACCGACACGGTGTTCACGTCGAAGTTCTCGCGCACTCCCGGCCCGGTCACCTTCCAGATCCGGAAACCGCAACCGGGGGGCGGCCCGGGTGCAGCGGTCCGGTTGCCGCCGCGCAGCTCGCGGGCCCGGCGAGCCGCCGCCAGACTGCCTTCCGCTACGACCTTGGCCTGCTCCTCGTGGGGCAGGCGGGCCAGGACCGATGCGGCCCACACGGCCAATTCGCCCGCTTCGACGGCTGCGATCAACGGGTCGCAGCCTTCCTTTACAATCTTTAAAGCGTAGGTGACCAAACGCGGCGAGACGTTCACCAGCATCGCAGTCTTCCGGCAAGACTTGCCGAGCTCACCTGGGCGCAGATCTGCGCTCAGGTCCGAGCGTGTGCCTTTCCGCTTCAGAGCTTCCGCTTCCAGGAGCACCGCCAGCCGCGCCCCCACCATCGCCCGCTGTGACTCGCCCAGGTGCCGCCGCCGCAGATTGAGGCTCAGCGCCAGCCCCACCGGCGACCCCTCGCCCTGCCAGTCCACGAAGCGCGGTTCGACTCCCGCCTCCAGGCAGGCCCGATACCGGTTGCGGCCGTCGAGGATGCGTCCCTCGGCGTCAACCAGGATCGGTTCCAGCAACCCGTTCTTTTTGATGTCCGCGACCAGCTCCTGGAACGCCTTCCCGCGCAGGAGTGGAAACAGCTCCGCGGCGGGATGAAACTCCCGTTTGTTATCCATAGCAGCCAACCTCTCTGTCTCTATTGTACGGGGTACCTGCAAGACTTCCGGGACGCGGGGCGGACAGCGCCAACGCTAACCCGCACGCTGGGGCGCATTTGCCCTCTTCAGATTTATTTTCACCGGCTGTGACCGGCCTGGCCGGTCCTCACGTCTGGGCAGTGTTGTGCTGCGATTTGATAGCATAACTCATGGACGCCTTTACTGTTCGCGATCTTCGAGAGCGTACCGGCGAGCTGATCCGGGACACCAAGGCCGGGAAGCTCTCGGTGGTGACCAAGCACGGCCGCCCGGTATTCGTTGCCGTCCCGCTGGACGATTCGGATATAGTCTTATTTTGACGGGCGTCTCTCTTGGCGTATTCTTCTTTAGGCCGGCGTCGTAAGAAGAGAGGCGTCTCGCCTGAACGAAGCGTTGCAGTGGACGGGCGGATCTGGGCCCGCCGCTGAACGCCCGCCGTTACACAGTCCTCGACCGGCGGCTCCGTGACGAATAGTGTAGAATGGCGCTGAGACTAAGGGCACGAAATGCACAACGAGTTTACGGCCATCTTCGAGCGCGATGGCGAGTGGTACATCGCCTACTGTCCGGAGATTCCCGGCGCCAATGGCCAAGGGCGAACGAAGGATGAAGCACGGGCCAGTTTGGCTGCAGCCATCGCTCTGATTCTGGAGGATCGCCGGGAGGATTCGCTCCGTGGGGTTCCTCTCGATGCCGAGCGCGAGACGGTGATAGTCGATTGAAGCGGAGCACCCTGCTCCAGTTATCTGCGAAAGCACGGCTGCTATCTCAAGCGTGAGGGTCGGGGACACTCCTTGTGGACCAATCCGGTAACCGGGGCGGTGGAGGCAATTCCGAGGCATACGGAGGCGCCCGATCTGCTGGCAAGAAAGATTTGTGGCAAGCTGTCGGTAGCGGAGATCGGCCGATCCGGGTAGTGCGCAGCGTCCACACTTGACATCTCACCCCCCCAGCGGTACAAGAGATCCAGATCGCAACACAGGGAGTTCTCATGCGAATTCGATTTCTTCTCGCCGTCCTGCTGGTTCCCGCCGCCTGGAGTCAGACCGAGCGTGCCGTGATTCTGGGCACCGTGAGCGACGATTCCGGATCCGTCGTGCCCGGCGCCGCCGTGACCGTCACCAATGTCGGAACCACTGAAAAGCGAACCGTCGCCGCCAACGACCGCGGGGACTACGAGGTTCCGGCTCTCAACATCGGCGCCTACGAGGTGTCGGTCGAGCACGCGGGGTTTCGCAAGGAAGTGGTCAAGGGAATCGTCCTGGTGGTGAACCAGCGCGCCCGCGTGGACTTCAAGCTCCAGGTCGGCGCCGTCACCCAGGAGGTGCTGGTGCAGGGGACCGCCCCGCTGATCCAGACCGACGACGCCACCGTCGGCCAGCTCATCGACGAGCGCAACATCCGCGAATTGCCGATTCCCGGCAAGCGCAACATGTACCTGCTGGCCCTGCTGGCCGCCGGGATGAGCCGCGGGCCGGCGTCGAGCGTGACCACCTCGGGCTTCGGTCCCGGCTTCGGCATCGCGGCCATGGGCCAGAAGGTCCACAACAACTGGATCATGCTCGATGGCGCGCCCCTGCGGACCTCCATCCACGCCGCCGTACGCATGCGGCCGTCGGTCGAAGCGCTCCAGGAATTTCGCGTGGAGGCCGGGTTCTACTCCGCCGAGTTCGGCACCGAGTCCGGCGCGCAGATCATCTCCACGATCCGCCCCGGCACCAACCAGCTTCACGGCACCCTTTTCGAGTTCCTGCGCAACGAGAAACTGGATGCCCGCAACTTCTTCGAGAATCCCCTGGTGACCAAGAAGCCGCTGCGGCGCAACAATTACGGCGCCGTGGTGAGCGGCCGGATCATTCCCGACAAGCTGTTCTTCACCGCCAACTACGAGGCCTTCATCGAGCGGCGCAGCAGTCAGGGCTCGGCCGTTTTCCCCTCCAAGCGCATGATGTCGGGCGACCTCACCGAGCCGGCCTTCCGCGCCAACCGCGACCCCAACGGCGTCCTCACCCCCATCCGCGACCTGCTGAGCGGCCAGCCGTTTCCGAATAACCTGATTCCGGCCAGCCGCATCGCCGTGCAGGCGCAGCGCCTCTTCCAGTTCTGGCCGGCCCCCAACTTCGGCTCACCCCTCTTCAACGGCCAGACCAACTACAGCGGCACCAGCCGCAGCACGGTGGACGACCGCCAGCTCTTCCTGCGCATGGATTACAACCTGGGCGTTAAGGACCGGCTCTTCGGGCGCTACGGCATCCAGGACATCAACGAATTCGGAGGCAGCCTCAACCCGCACCCCTTCTTCGGGCAGGACCGCCCCAAGCGCCAGCAGAATGGCACCGTGACTTACACCCGCCTTATCTCCACTACTAAGCTGAACGAGCTGACCGTCTGCTACAACCGCGACATTTTCCAGACGCTGGACCGCGTCAGCGGCCAGGACTTCGTCATCTCCCGCGACCTGCTCATTCCCGGCCAGACCGGCGACCCCTTCACCACCGGCGTCCCGGCCATCGGCATCACCGGCGTATCGGGTATCGGCAATACGGTTCCCAACACCATCTGGGACGAGTCCCGCCGCGTCGCGGACGCCTTTTCCGTCTCCCACGGGCGGCATTCCTTCAAGATCGGCTCGGAGTTCTTCCACGTCCTGCTGCGGCGCGAAACCTACCAGTTCGTCACCGGACAGTTTGACTTCACCGGCATTCACAGCGGCATCGGCCTGACCACGGCGGCGCGGGAGAGCCTGGCCTGGGCCGATTTTCTGCTGGACCAGCCGGCCCAGGTCCGCACCGCTTATAGCGAGGTCCCCGGGTTCAAGCCGGGCCAGTTTACGCGGCTGTTCAGTTGGCGGTCCCACACCTTCTTTACCGACGACTGGAAGCCCACTCCGCGCCTGACCGTGAGCCTCGGGCTGCGATATGAGTATAACTCGGTGCTGCGGGACATCCGCGGCGGCACGCGCAACTTCGACTTCCGCACCCAGGACCTGTTTCCGGCCCCGGGCGTCTCGGCGCCGCTCTACAAGCCCGACTACAACAACTTCGCCCCGCGCATCGGCCTGGCCTTCCGTCCCTTCGGCGACAACAAGACCGTGGTGCGGGCCTCCTACGGCGTGTTCTACAACGTCAACATGCTCAACAACCTCACCGAAAGCTCGAAGAACATCCCCTTCAGCGCCGGCATCAACGAGCTGAACAATGCCGGGACGGTGCGGCTCCGCATGTCCAACGCCGTGGTCGGCGTGAATGCCGCGGCTACCCAGGCGCGCGAGGTGCTGGCGGTTCCCGACAACTACGGGGTCGGCGACGCCCAGCAGTGGACCTTCAACATCCAGCGGGCGCTCCCCAAAAATGTGGTGTTCGAGATCGGCTACGTGGGCTCCAAGTCGAGCCACTACGACCGGCCCCGCACCTTCAACGCCATCAACGTGCTGAAAGGCGAGACCCAGAAGCCCTTTCCCCAGTGGGGCAACATCGAGCTGATCACCACCGATGCCTCTGGCAACTACCATGGCCTCCTCACCAAGGTGGAGAAACGGTTCTCGCAAGGCTTGACGTTCCTGGGCACCTACACCTGGTCCAAGACCATGTTCGACTCCTTCGCCGGCAACGGAGCCGACCGCCACAACAGCCCGTTCGACCTGGCGGCGGAGAAGGGGCTGGCCGAAACCGACCAGCGCCACCGCGCCACCGCTTCCTGGCTGTACGAACTGCCCTTCTTCCGCGGCGGCACCGGTTGGGCTCATCGTCTCGCCGGCGGCTGGCAGACCAACGGCGTTCTGAACCTCGAAACCGGCATGCCTCTCTATCCTACCCAGAGCGTGCAGCCGCTGGCCGACGAGTGCTCGCGCTGCACCCGCCGCCCCGATCGCATCGCTGACGGAAATCTTCCGGGCAGCGAGCGGACCCTGCAGCGGTGGTTCGATCCTGCGGCCTTCCGCCTGGCCACCGGCCACTACGGCAGCGCCGGCCGCAACATCCTCACCGCGCCGGGCCTGTCCAGCATCGACTTCTCCCTGTTCAAGAACTTCCACATCACCGAACACAAGAACCTGCAGTTCCGGTGGGAGATGTACAACGCCACCAACACGCCGCCGTTCAATCCGCCGAACCGGGCCATCGGCACCGGGACCTTCGGGCAGGTTACCAGCGCCGGGCTGGGCCGGGAGATGCAGTTCGGCCTGCGCCTGGAATTTTAGCGGCGCCTGGCGGCGCCGAAGTGGCTTGCAGAGCCGGCCTGCGATCCGGTACACTGCCTGTCTTGCCGCCATGATTGTCTACGACGGATCACTCGACGACCTCCCCGGCATGATCCAGTTCCTCCGCCGCGAGCTCCCCCAACTCCGCCACCTGCGCAAGGTCCTCATCTCCCGGGAAAAGACGGCGATCCACGACGTCAACAACGACACCCTGGAGTTTCCCGGCCTTACTTACGGCAACCCCCATCTGGACCGCATGCTCCAGGAACTGGGCGTTATCTTCAACCCCCAAACCCTGCACAACGCCAACGCCACCGCCGACGGCGTCAAGGAATACCGCCTCAGCGCGGTCTGGACCTGGGGGCACGACCGGGTGATGTAGGTCCCAGAAACCGGTCCAGGAAGTCATAGGCCTGGCGGCGAATCTCGGGGGGAAACTCGTGGCCGCAATCCGGGTGGAGGGCCACCAGCCGGTCGGGGGCATAAACCCGCCGGGCGAACGCCACGCACTCCTTTACCCCGGTAATGTCGAAGTTGCCGTCCCCCACCGGCGCGTTGATGAACAAGGGCCGCGGCGCCAGCGCCGCCAGCAGCTCCGGAAAATCGAACGGCATCCGCGAGGGATCCTTGCCGTAACGGTCGGCGATGCGGGGCATGTAGCCCCGGTGGCTCCACCCGGTGAGATTGCCTCCTTTGTAGCGGCCAAAGGAGGTGAAGCCACAACTGGTGACCAGGGCCCGCAGGCGCGGGTCAAAGACGCCCACGAAGAGGGTATTATGCCCACCCAGAGAGTGTCCGATCGAGCCGATGCGGCGGCGCTCCACCTGCGGCATCGACTCCAGCAGATCCACCGCCCGCAGGTGGTTCCAGATGCCCTTCATGGTGGCGCTGGCGTAACCGTGGGCGTAGGGGTCGAACACGTAGTCGCCGAAGTTGGGGTAGTCGGGAGCGAGGGTGACGTAGCCGCGCTCGGCCAGCTCGCGCGCGTAGTGCAGGTTGGCGTTGCCGCCGAGGCCGGCCGGCTCTCCCTTGCCCAGCCGCACGGTCTGGTGCAGACACAACATAGCCGGGGCCCGACCGGCGCGCGTGGGCAGGAACAGATAGGCCGGCGTCCAGTCGTCCGGCTCCGTGCGATAGTGGATCTTCCGGCGGGTGTAGCCGGGAAACTCGGCGGTTTCGTCGATGACCGTGTCCGGCCGCCCGCGCCTGGCCTGCGGCAACGGTCCGGTTACCAGCTGCAGGCGGTCGAGGAACTTCCGCCGGTCTACGGCGGCCGCGGCAGCCAGCAGGAACTCCCGGCGGGTCAGGAACGTCATCCCGGCGATAGTATAATAAAGGTTCCAGGAAAAGGAGCATGCAACCACGAAACTTCATCCTTCCCGTGC
>JBGOUV010000557.1:0-3369 GCA_041477815.1 Terriglobia bacterium
AACAAGGTGAAGGCCACCGTGCAGTTCCGGGGGCGCGAGATCACCCACTCCGACCTGGGACGGGGGTTGCTGGAGAAGCTGGTCCTGGAGGTGGGCGAGTGGGGAGCGGTGGAAGGCCGGCCGCGCATGGAGGGCCGCTTCATGCACGTTATCATCACGCCGAAGAAGGTCAAGTAGGAGAGGCCTCCAGGCAGGTTTGTGGGGCGGCCCCCCTGGGTCGCAGCCGGGCACTTGGCCGGCTCCTGGTGTCAAGAGAAAGCTTGAGCCTTGCTACACTCTTCGAGGTGTCTACCGGCCTACCGCTGCCCGTATGGAGGTTCACTGCCTCACGGGTTGCCGGAGGTTCTCAATCCGGCGAACCTGCGCGGGCTTCGCCTGCAAGGGAATCTTGGCGCCGCGACTATAATTGACACAATTCATCCTATTCGGAAGCATTGTCAAGAACAAGCTCAGGTATTTTCAGAGGATAGTAGAAATATCTTGCCGATACTAACGGCCTCCGCCGCCGGTCATCTGCACGGTGAGGTTATGGGTGTTGGCTGGTGGGGTCCCGCTCACCACACCGCTGAGGACAAGGTCAGCCCCGGCGGAAGCCCGGAAAGCACTAACCGGGTGTAGGGCGTCGGGCCTCCCGTCGCCGCCAGGGTCTGGGAATCGGCCACGCCCGGGGTCCCGCTGGGCAGCGGCGGGGCGATAGCGCTCGCGGATCCGGTCCCCAGGATCCAGGTCCCTCGCTGCTGCCAGCCGCTGGCGAGACCGCCCACGTCCTGGGTCTGCATATAGATATTCCACGCCCCGGTGAGGGCGGCATTGAAGGTCAGGGCCAGGGTGACCGTCAAGTTCGTCCCCACCTTGGAAGACGAGGAATCCCCGGCAGTCACTTTGCACTGGCTGTTCTCCACACTGCCGACTAAGCCCAACACCACGGGACCCAACCAGGTTGTACCCTCGTCGTTCAACAGCCACACCGCATTGAGCGCCCGATCGTAGTGTACGTAGCAGCTATTCACAGGGCTGTCGAGGCTCTCATGGAAGAGCATCTGGGCCCACGGCAGGTCGGCGAAACCGTTAGGGTCGGAGTACAGGAAGGTGAAGGTTTGGTTCGTTCCGCTGCCCGAGTCGGGCGTTACCGACACCGCCTCCGGTGCGAAATTGGCAGGGGCCGCGATCGTCAGGCTGAAGGCTTTGGCGACAGTTCCACCGCCGCTTACCTGGACGGTGAAGCTGTAGTCGCCGGCCGCGGTGGGGGTGCCGCTCAGCACGCCGCCGGAGGACAAGGTCAGCCCCGGTGGAAGCGACCCGGAGATCACCGACCAGGTGTAGGGCGACGTGCCTCCGGTCGCCTCCAGGGTCTGGGAATAGAACACACTTTGGGTCCCGCTCGGCAGTGGCGAGGTAGTAGTGATGGTGAGCGGCGGCGGCCCCGCCGGAACGGTCCAAATCCCGCGCTGTTGCCAGCCGCTGGACCGGCCTGCCAGATCGTTCGTCAGCAGGTAGATGTTCTTGGCGCCGGCGAAGGGCGCCTTGAAGGTAATCGAGAGATTGACGGTGCGGTCGTTCCCGGCATTAACAATGGACGAACTGGGAGCATTGATGCGGCACTGCGCGTTCTCGACCGAGCTGGACCCATAGCCCACTCCCACGGGTCCCAGCCACCCGGCGCCGTTGTTGGTGCGAAGGTAGACCACAGTCGATGCGACGTACGCATAGCAGCCATTGGCGGCACTCACGGCGGTGTTGAACATCATCTGCACCCAGGGGAGGTCGGTCGCTCCGTTGGGGTCGGAGTACCGAAAAGCAAACGTCTGGGCGGAGCCGCTGCCGGACGAAGGCGTTACCGAGACCGCCGATGGCGACTGATTGCCGGCGTCGGAAACGGTCCACGTGCCTCGGGACTGCCAGCCGGTAGACAGGCCTGCCACATCGTTCGTCTGCATGTAAATGTTCTTGGCGCCGGCGAAGGCCGTCTTGAAGGTAATCGAAACGTTGATGGTCCGGTTGTTCCCGGAATTAAAAATGGACGAACTGGGAGCATTGATGCGGCACTGCGAGTTTTCGACCGTGCTGGACCCATAGCCCACCCCTACCGGTCCCAGCCACGCGGTGCCATCGTCGGTGCGAAGGTAGACCACGGTCGTCGCGACGTGCGCATAGCAGCCATTGGCGGAACTTACCACGGTATTAAACATCATTTCCACCCAGGGGAGATCGCTCGCTCCGTCGGGGTCGGAGTACAGAAACGCAAACGTCTCGGGGATCCCGCTGCCGGAAGAAGGCGTTACCGACACGGCCGAGGGTGGACTATTTACCGCCTGAAGATACCCGGACGCGCCGAAAAACGAGAGTGCCGCCAGCAGCGCCATCTCGTGTCCGCGTCGTCGTCTTTCAAGTTGCATCGCTCACCTCCACGCGCCCCAAGCGGGGAGTCGGCCGCAGATTGCGACTGCAGGGCCGAATGTTTTATTGATACAACTTATCCTATGCGGAAACATGGATTATTGTCAAGAGTAATTCTAAGAATCACTTGTCGGATGATAGTGTAGTCGGTTAAGCCGCCACCAGCTCCGGGCCGGGGGATGCAGCCGCCTTCCGGTCCGGCCGATGACATAGGAGGGTCACATCGCGCCAAGAGGATTTACACCCCGGTTCAAGCAAAGCCGGCGTGAAAACGTCAATCAATCCATCCGGGCGCGGGAAGTCCGGGTGGTTTTCCCGGACGGGGCCACGGAAGTCCTGCCCACCCCCGTCGCCATCCGCCGCGCTAAGGAATTGGAGCTGGACCTGGTTCTGGTGGCCCCCACCGCCGAACCTCCCGTGGCCAAGATCATCGACTACGGCGAATACGCCTACCAGCAAAAGAAGCGGCAGCACGAAGCCAAGAAGAAACAGCACGTGATCGAGGTAAAGGAGGTGAAGTTCCGCCCCAATACCGATGAGCACGACTATGACTTCAAGAAGAACCACGCCGTCCGCTTTTTGCAGGAGGGGAACAAGGTGAAGGCCACCGTGCAGTTCCGGGGGCGCGAGATCACCCACTCCGACCTGGGACGTCTCCAAGCCCGCCGGGCGCTGCTGCCGCAGATGCCGAAGCAGCCGGCCAGCAGGCCCTCCGGGTCCGCTAGCTCGGCGCCATGATTCAAGCCAAGATTCCCCCAGGGCTGTAGACCGCCATATGGCAGAAAGCATCGCCGGGCCGTCCGGTGAAGGAAGTAGCCCATGGCTACGGCGTTGTAGGCGTCGTAAACGGGCTCGATCGCGGACGGAGCCCCGGCGCGGACGAAAGACCTGGCCGCCGCCGCAACCGAAGGTGTCCCCAGACGTAGTGGAAGGTTGGCGGCGGCTGATTCCTCTGACGCTATTTTCTCCCTT
>JBGOUV010000585.1:0-2918 GCA_041477815.1 Terriglobia bacterium
TAGGGGTAGCCCTGGAGGAGGCGTCGGAATTCCTGGATGCGGACCTGCATGGTGTAGGGCCCCAGGAGTTTACCCCTCCGCCCGGCGAGGAGTCCATCTACACCGACGACCCCGTCCGGGTCTATCTCCGGGAGATGGGCGCCGTCCCCCTGCTCACCCGGCAGGGCGAGGTGGACTTGGCCCGCCGGATGGAGCGTGGCAAGCTCCGGATGCAGAAGGCCCTGTCGCGCTCCCCGATGGTGCAGCAGATGGTCTTTTCCATGTGGGACGCCATCCGCAAGGTCGAGATCAGCCTGGAGTCGGTGTGCGATATTGGCGATCCGGATGCCGACGAGGTGACCAAGGACACGGTCCGGTCGCAGGTGAAGGCGGAGTTCACCAAGGTCATGCAGGTGAACCGCCGCCTGATGACCATGCAGGAGAAGTTCACGGCGACCCCGCAGCGCCAGGTCCACGTGCGCAAGCGTCTGGAGACGAAGCTGGCCCGCCTGCAGGTGGAGTTGTCGAAGGCCATCCGGTTCGTTCCCTTCTACCCGACCGAGTGGAAGGATTTCTCCCGCGCCCTGGAGCGCGCCACCGACGAGATCGCCGGCTTCGATCGGGAGCTGAAGAAGCTCGAGTCCAAGCCCCACGGTAAGACCTCGGCTTTTGCCCGCGAGCTGCGCCGCGAGATCAAGGAGCGCGAGACCGCCGCCGGGTCCACGCTGGCCCAGATGCGCCACATCATCCAGGTGGTGCAGCACGGCGAATTCGAGTCCGAGAAGGCCAAGAAGTCCCTGGTCGAGGCCAACCTTCGTCTGGTGGTTTCGGTGGCCAAGAAGTACGTCAACCGCGGTCTGCACCTGCTGGATCTGATCCAGGAAGGCAACATCGGCCTGATGCGGGCGGCCGACAAGTTCGAATACCGCCGGGGCTACAAGTTCTCCACCTACGCCACGTGGTGGATTCGCCAGGCCATTACCCGGGCCATCGCCGACCAGTCCCGGACCATCCGCATCCCGGTGCACATGAACGAGAGCATGAACAAGTTCCTGCGCGCTTCCCGGGAGCTGGAGAAGGAGCTGGGCCGCGCCCCCACCAACGACGAGATCGGCCAGCGCATGGAGATCACGGCCGAGAAGGTGCAGCGCCTGAAGACCATCTCCCGCGATCCGGTGTCTTTGGAGACCCCCGTGGGCCGGGACGGCGAGTCCGCCCTGGGCGACCTGCTGGAGGACCGCTGGGTCGGCTCCCCGGTGGATGCCGTAATCGAATCCAACGTCCGCGACGAAACCGCCGACGTCCTGAAGACCCTCTCCCCCAAGGAGGAGAAGGTGATCCGCATGCGCTTCGGCATCGGCTGCGACCGCGAGCACACGCTCGAGGAGATCGGCCAGGAGTTCGACGTCACTCGCGAGCGTATCCGGCAAATCGAAGCCAAGGCGCTCCGGCAGCTCCGCGGCCCGGAGCGGGCCCGGCGCCTGCGGGCGCTGCTGGCGGCCCGCTAGGACAGGCCTCCGGCCTCTCCTTCGATAACCCAAAAAAGAGAGAGCCAGCCAGGGGGCCGGCTGCGGCCCAGGGGGGCCGCCTTACGGACCGCTTTCCACAAATACAGAATCCGCCAGCAAGAAGTCATCGCAGAGGCAGAGCAGGGCCTCGCATTTGGGCGTTTGATAGGCCCCCGTGACGCTAACTCTTTTCCCGAAGTAGCGCAGGTCCAGATTAGCGGTGGCGCCCCCCGCGGTCCGGGTGCGGAGGTGTAGCGGTTCGTTGGAATACTGCAAGTAGGCTCCCTCCTGGCAATGGCTGATGCCGAGCTCCCGGCCGGTCTTCACCACTCCCCGCACGACCAGGGGCCCTCAGCGCACGAACTCGTGGCAGGTAGTATCAAATGTCACAGAGTAGGCCTCGTATATCCCGGGGGGCAGACGGACCGTTCGGCCACCTGTACTAGGACTTTTAGACTACGAGGGCTGTCACAATATCTTCACGCAGTTGCTGTCGCAAGAATGGAGACAAACCTCTTGACAAACTTCACCCGACAGGTATAATTGGGCCTTCGCTGCCTATGCGCCTCAACCGGAAGATTCAATGCTGTGGGTGTCGAGCGGTCGGGCCTTCGGCGAATGTTGTCACCCCAACCAATCCAAACATCGAGAATCAGGAGGACCCTGTGCGAAACCGAGTGTTGCTTGCATGTCTCATCGTGACTGTTTTGCTGATCCCCTCGGCCATCTTGAAGGGCCAAACCTTGCAGACGCAAACGCTGGCACCGGACCCTGCAGGAGTCGCCGAAACGCTGGCGCCGGCGCTCTCCGCTCAACAGGCGGAGGCTTTGCAGCAGCGGCTACAGGACGTGCGGCACTCGCTCCTTAGTGGCGAAACATCCGCCCAGACCGACGGCCTGCCCGTGTCCCTCGGACGGGAGGCGGGAGGGGTCGAGAATCTGCTAGAGACAGAAACACACCCGCTCCCAACAAGCTCGTTTGTTTTTGGCCGGAACAACCTCAACACCAAGGCGCTCTTGGCCGCCAACAGCACTCTCGCGGAACCCGCCGGCGCCAACGATGGGGTCCGGGTCTTCGCCACCGGCAACTTTGGCCATCAGGAGTATTCCCTGGACGGGGGAGCAACGTGGGTCTCTGTCCCCTTACCCGCGGGACCAGCCAATGCACCCACTCCATGCTGCGGCGATTCGGACGTGATTTACGACAAGGCGCGCGGCCTGACAGTGGCCGCCCAACTGTACGTCAACGCGACCCTAAAAGAGACCGTTGTTCGCCTCTTTGTGCGCCGCACGGTGGCCGGGGTAGGCGGACCTCCAGGACTGGCAAACTGCACCTACACCATCGACACGGCGGGCGCCGTCCTGCAGGATTTCCCGAAGATCAACATCAGTAACGATTTCCTGTACCTGGCTACCAATGAGATTACTTATA
>JBGOUV010000509.1:0-4064 GCA_041477815.1 Terriglobia bacterium
ACAGCAACAGGGCAATCGCTGTGAGGGTCCCTACGTGTCCAACGGGATCGGAAGGCATTGTCGCGGCGCGCGGCAGGACGGTTGCAAAATCAAGAGTGCCGAATGTCCGGACCATCAGCAGCAGACCGAGGAGGAAGCCAAAGTCGCCGATGCGGTTTACCCAGAAGGCTTTGTTCCCCGCGTTCGTGGCGGATTGCTTCAGAAAGAAGAACCCAAACAGCAGGTAGCTACACAACCCCACGCCTTCCCATCCAACGAACATCACCAGATAGTTCGACGCGAGAACCAGCAAGAGCATGAAAAACATGAACAGGTTCAGATAGGAGAAGAAGCGGTAGTAGCCGCCATCGTGGGCCATGTAGCCCACCGAGTAGAAATGGATGATCGTGCCGATACCGGTGACCACCAGGAGCATCACCAGGGTGAGGCGGTCGAGGTAGAAAGAGACGGCGATGCTGAGGGGTCCGGACTCGATCCAGGTGAAGTAGCGCTCGAAGTGAGGTTCGGTCGCGCCGTGCGCGGCGGCGAAGACCCGCAGAGTCCACAGCAGGGCCAGGGTCACACTGCTGAGGGCGACGGCGTTGACCGCGGCCTTGCTGAGCCGCCGGCCGAACAGGCCGTTGATCAGGAAGCCCGCGAGCGGCAGGGCCGGAATCAGCCAGAGGTGCAGGGACGCGGTCAAAACTTCATGGCCTCCAGGTCGTCGGGATTGAGGGTGCCGCGGTTGCGGAAGACGGAGATGATGATGGCCAATCCCACCGCGGCCTCGGCGGCCGCCACCACGATCACAAAGAAGACGAAGAGCTGGCCCCCGATCTGGCCCCACTTGTACGAGAAGGCCACAAAGCTGAGGTTCACCGCGTTGAGCATCAGCTCCAGGGACATGAACATGGTGATGATATTGCGCTTGAACAGGAAGCCGGCCACCCCTAGTCCGAACAGGATGGCGCTAAGCGCCAGGTACCAGGAAAGGGGGACCCCGCCGGGACTCATGAGACCTCCTTTCGCGCCAGCACCACCGCGCCGAGGATCGCCACCAGGATCAGGATGGAAGTTACCTCGAACGGCAGGACGTAGTCGCGGAACAAGGCTCGTCCGATCTGCGCGGTGGAGCCGATGAACTTGCCGAACTGGACCGGAGCGGCGGACCTGAAGTGCCGGTATACCAGGTAGGCCAGCTGGCACAGCAGGATGGCGAAGAGTGGCAAACCGAGGCCGCGGACGAGCTTGGACTTGCGGGTGCGCTCTTCGACGCCCGCGTTCAGCAGCATGATGACGAACAAGAACAGCACCATGATGGCCCCGGCGTAAACGATCACCTGAATGGCGGCGATGAACTCGGCGCCCAGCAGGAGATACAGCACCGCCAGCGACACCATGACCCCGATCAGCGACAGCGCGCTCGAAATCGGATGGCTCTGCACCACCAGGTTCACCGCGCATCCCAGGGCGATCAGGGCGAAGGTCAGAAACAGGAACAGGTCCATATTCAACCGAAAAGAGCCACCATCAGGCCGGTAACGAGTACATTGGCAATGCCTACGGGGAGCAGAATCTTCCAGCCGAAGTTCATGAGCTGGTCATAGCGGAAGCGCGGCAGCGTGCCGCGAATCCAGATGTACAGGAACAGGAAGAAGCCGCTCTTGGCGGCGAACCAGAAGGGACCGGCGAACAGAGTCCGGACCGGCCCGAGCAGAAAGGCCGCTCCGAGGAGGAAGAAGATCGCGCCGAACACCTGCATGCTCAGGCGCTGCTTGCCCGGCGGATGGCCCCGGCCGTGGTAGAAAAGCATGCCCGCCCCGAACCAGAACAACGGAACCGGCAGGTAGTGGATGCCCCAGCTCTCCGGCAGCGGCGGGTGCCAGCCGCCGAAGAAGAGCACCGTGGCCAGACACGCCACCGTGATCATGTTGGCGTACTCGGCCATGAAGAACATGGCGAACTTCATCGAGGAGTACTCGGTATGGAACCCCGCCACCAGCTCGGTCTCCGCCTCGGGCAGGTCGAAGGGGATGCGGTTGGTTTCGGCGAAGGCGGCGGTCAGGTAAACCAGGAAACCCACCGCCTGCGGCCAGGGGCCCTGGAAGATATTCCAACGCGGCAGAAAGCCCCAGTAATACCCGGCCTGGGCGTCCACCATCTGGCGCAGGCTGAGCGTTCCCGAAAGCAGCAGCACCCCCACCACGCCGAGCGACAGCGACAACTCGTAGCTGATCATCTGGGCCGCGCTGCGCAGCCCCCCGAACAGGGCGTACTTGTTATTGGAGGCCCATCCGCCCAGCGCGATGGCGTACACGCCGAGCGAGGTGACGGCGAAAACGAACAGCACCCCGATATTGAGATCGGTGAGCTGGATGGAGGTCTTCACCCCGAAGATCTCGACGTCGCCGCCAAACGGGATGACGGCGATCGAGATCAAGGCCAGGGCCACGGCCAGAAACGGCGCCAGCAGGAAAAGAAACTTGTGGGCGTGGGGCGGGAGGAGGTCCTCTTTGGTGAGCAGCTTCAAGGAGTCGGCGATGGGTTGCAGTAATCCATGAGGACCCACCCGAAACGGTCCCAGGCGGCACTGGATGTGCGCGATCACCTTGCGCTCCACCCACTGGATGTAGACCAGCGTGACCAGCAGGATACCCAGGATGACCAGGGCCTTGACGGCAGCGAGCAGCAGGAACGGCATCATCAGATGCGCACCTCGACCGCATCCTTCTCCCGCACCGACTGCAACACCCCGCAATAGCGTCCCAGCGTCCCCGACTGAAACATCGAGTCGCGAGAGCTGCGGATGCGGGACAGGCCTCCGGCCCGCCCGGCAGGAGGCCGAGTGGCCACCGCCCCTCCACTAATAAAGCAGGCATAGGAAATGGCATACCCCGGCACGCTGCGGCGAATCTCCTCGAAGACAGTCTCCGGCAGCGGCGCAGCCATCTCAAATCCCAGCCGCCGCGCGATAAGCGACACAATCTCCAGATCCGCCTTGACCCCCGGCGTGGCTGGACCCTTCTTCAGCCGCTGCACCTCCCCGCAAGTATTAGTAAAACTACCGGTCTTCTCATAGGCCGCCGCCGCCGGCAACACCACGTCGGCCTGCCGCGCCGTATCCGTAAGAAACAATTCCTGCACCACCAGGAATCCAGCGGCACGCGAGGTGTTCTCCAGTGGATTGGCGCCGACCACCCACAGGAAATCGAGCGGGGACGCGATCATCTGGTCGAGGCCGAGGGCGCCGGGGTCCGGGGTAAGCCCCATGTCGAACGCCCCCCGCGAGTTGGCATAGTCGACCAGGCACACGTACCGCGCCGTCGCCGGCAGCATCCCCACCAGCCGGCCCACGTCCTCCCCCTGGACGCAGTCTCCAAAAACCACCACCAGGTCGGGCTCCTTGGCCAACACGTCGCGCAACTCCTCGACGCTGCCCCGCGCCACGCGGGCGGCCCGGTTCTCCTCCCGGGTCGGCGACGGGTTCACCACGTACACCCGCGCCCCGTGATGCCGCACGTTGGCGCGCACCTGGTAGGCCAGGAAGGGGTGCTGCTGCGAGAGGTCGGCGCCGAGGATGAGGACGGCGGCGGCCTTATACAGGTCCGCCGCGGTAGCCAGCGGCGCGCCGGTCGCGAGCAGGGCCCCGGTGTCCCCCGAGCGCCGGTGATCGACGTTGCCGGTGCGGAGATACCCGCGCGCGAACTTCTGTAAGTAGAAATTCTCCTCATTGGTGGTACGGCCAGAGCCGATAACTCCGAACGAGCCCCCGCGCTCGCGTACCTCGTGGATCTTGTCGGCGACTGCACGGATCGCTTCCGGCCACCCGGCCGGCTCGAGCTTGCCGCTGCGCCGCACCAGCGGCTCGCGCAGCCGTTCCGGGTGATCCAGGAAGTCGAACGCGTAGCGGCCCTTAATACACAGGAACTCCCCGTTGATGCCCGAAGCGTCGCGATTGTCGCCACGCAGGACTTTGCTATTACGGACGCTGAGCGTGGTCTTGCAGCCATCGCCGCAGTGGGTGCAAATAGTACCGATATGCTCCATCTCCCACGGGCGGGTCTTGTAGCGGTAAGCGCCGCTGG
>JBGOUV010000420.1:0-5793 GCA_041477815.1 Terriglobia bacterium
ATGTGGAGCCACACGGTAATGATCATCAGGTGCGCGGCCCAGCGGTGCATGTTGCGCAGCAGCTTCCCGAACGGGACGTCGTGTTCCAGGTACAGGATGTCGCGGAAAGCCACAATCTTGGAGGGGTGGTAGTAGAACATTAGCAGGGTGCCGGTGAAGGTCAGGACGATAAACAGGTAGAAGGTGATCCCGCCCATCCCCCAGGTGTAGTTGTAGGCCACGGCGTCGCGGTTGATCTTGGCCGGATGGAGATGCAGGAAGACGTTGGTCAGCACGCCCAGCGCGCGGCTGCGCGGGGTCTCATCGTGCTTGACCCGGAACATCGACTTGTAGAGATCGGTCTTGGTGGGCTGTTGGAGGGCTTTGGCGTCCTCCAGGGCCTTTTCCTTGAGCGCGGTCAGATTGGCCTTGAGCTGGTCTTTATCGAGCAGACCGGCGAGACCCTTCTTGTCGTTACCGTTAGTTTCAGGCATGATCCTTTACCCTTGGTGCGACCCCGGCGGAGGCGGCGTGTCGCTTAGAGCCGCAGCATCGCTCCGGGCGCGGCGAACCCGCCATGGGGCTGGTCGTAGAGCCGGCTGGTGTCCACCACGATCTGTCCCTCGGCGTCGATCTCGACGTGCGCGCGGTCCATCGGACGGGGCGCCGGCCCTTCAAAGTTGATTCCCTCGGTGTCGTATCCACTCCCATGGCAGGGGCACTTGAACTTGTTCTCGGCTGGTTTCCAATCCGGGGTGCATCCCAGGTGCGTGCAGCGGGCATAAATGACGAAGAGGCCCTCCACGTTGCGGACCACCCAAATACGGTACTGCTGCTGGAATTTGGTGTCGACGCCGAAACCGAAATCGGCCGGATACCCGATCCGGAACACGGTTTTGGGCTCGAACAGGGTGCGCGGGAAGAAGAACCGCAGGAACATCAGGAGATTCACCGTCAGGAATCCCACGATGCTGGCGGCCACTATCCGGCGCCGGCTGGTGATAGCCTCCGGACCCGAGGAAGGCTGGAACAGACCGGCCAAACCCGGCCGGGGGGAAGATTGCGGGGTCGATTGCCCTGGTCCGGGTTGAGCCTTGCCGTCGGTCGTCCCTGCGGCGCCCCCGACGGCCTTTTGGCCCGGGACCGTCGTGTCTGCCATAGGCCTCCTAGCCTTAAAAATTGTAAACCGTAATTGTTACCAAGACGGGGAGCGGTGTCAAGGGCATAGAGGCCAAAAGATTTGCCCGCAGACCTCCAGTGTTAACCTGGAAGCTCGATGGAAGTGATGCCGCAGGAAACCTATGGGCTGGTCCGGGACCAGATCCTTCCGCAGTTGCCGTCGCTGGCCCAGTGCCGCTCCACCTCCGAGCTGGAGGCGCACCCGGTCTATCGGTCGCTGGCCGCCACGGTGCGCGCCGTGCTCGAAACCTGCCACGTGGGCAGTTACCGAGCGGTGGCCGCGCCGGCCCGGGAGCGCTACCGCATCGTCGCCTGGAACATCGAGCGCGGCTCGGAGTTCGACGGCCAACTCGAGGCGTTGCGCGCCCATCCTTACATCCAGGACTTCGACGTCCTGCTGCTCACCGAGTGCGACCTGGGGATGGCGCGGTCGGGCAACCGGGACGTCGCCCAGGCTCTGGCCCGCGAGCTGGGTTGCGACTACGCTTTCGTTCCCTGCTATCTGAACCTGACCAAGGGCTCCGGGATCGAGCGCCGCGTGGAAGGCGAGAACGAGCTGGGACTCCACGGCAACGCCATCCTGAGCCGATACCCGCTGACCAACGTCCGCCGCGTCCCGCTGCCCAACGGTATCGACAAGGTGGCCTCGCGCGAGAGACGCCTGGGCTGCCAGACGGTGGTCCTAGCCGACGTCGAGTTCCCCAACTGGCGCCTGGCGGTGGCGTCGGTGCATCTGGACGCCCAGTCCAGCCAGCGCCACCGGCGCGATCAGATGCAACGGGTGCTGGACGGCCTGCCCGTGGAAGGTCCCGCCCTGGTGGGCGGCGACTGGAACACCACCACCTACGACTCCTCGCGCGCCGTGTGGTCCATTTTCGGTTTCTGGTTGCGGGTCCTGATGGGAGTCGATCACGTGATCCGCAACCACTACCTGCATCCCTACCGCCTCTTCGAAAAGGACCTCTTCACCCTGCTCGAGCAGCGCGGCTTCGATTTCCGCGAGGCCAATCGTCTGGGCGAGCGCACCGTCTGCTTCGAGTTCGGCAACCCCAAGATGCGCCACAGCCTCGGCGACTGGGTGCCGGACTGGTGCTTTCCCTTCATCCGCTGGTCCCTGCGCCACCATGGCGGGCGCTGCCCGTTCCAGATCGACTGGTTCGCCGGGCGGGGGGTCCGGACGGAGAACCCGGTGGTGATCCACGATGTCCGGGAGGGGCGCGAGACGCCGCTGTCGGATCACGATGCCATCGGGGTGGAGGTGGGGCCGGGGTGAGCCGTCCCCAGACGCCGCACCAGTCCGTCCGGGTTGCAGAATCGAACGGTCAAGCCCCGGTAGCTGCGGGTATAGGACTCGGCCACGTTCGGGCACACCACGAAGTTCTCACCCTGCGGGTAATGCCGGCGAAACACCCGCAGATTGGCCGGGTCGAAGTTGTCGGGTGACCATTTGCACTCGATGGCCGCCGGCACGGGCTCCCGCGCGCGGCTCCAAATGAAGTCGATCTCGTGCTTCTGTTTGTCGCGCCAGTACCGTAACTCGGGACCCGGCAAGCGCGAGTGCAGCTCGTTCAAAACGTAATGCTCCCACAGGATTCCGTAGTCGTCCTGGCGCAGGCGGTCCCAGCCGCGGTGGAAACAGACAAACCCGGTGTCGAACCCGTATACTTTGGGCGCCGCCACAATCTCGACCGCCCGGCGCGTGCTGAACGGCCGGATCACGTGGACCGCCAGGGTCGCCTCCAGCACCGCCAGGTAATTCGTAATGGTGGTCCGGCTGACCTCACAGGGAGCGGCGAAGCGGGAAGCCTCAAACAGGCCCCCGCTCTGCGTAAACAACAGCTCGGCGAAGCGCTGGAAGGAGTAGCGGCGCTCCAGCCGGAACAACTCCTGGATGTCCTTGGCCCAGTAGGCGTCCATCCATTCCTGGAAGTCCGCAACCGGCAGCGGGTCCGACAAATAGAAGCCGGGCAAGCCTCCGTGCAGCAGGCGGCGGTCGAGGCTGCGGCCGGGGAAATCCGTCAGGTCCTGCGAGTTCATAGGGGTGAGCCAAACGTCCGCTTTGCGGCCGGCCAGGGTGTCCCGAAAACGCGCCGAAGCGCCGAGCAGGGAGGACCCGGTGGCCAGGACTTTCGTGCCCGGGTAATGATCGGCGGCGATCTTGAGAACCTCGGAGGGATGCCGCAGCCGGTGGATCTCGTCCAGAACCACGGTCTGGCCCCGGTGCTGGTCCCAGAAGGCCTCCGGATCCTCCAGCCGGCGGCGCACCGAGGGAAGTTCGCAATCGAAATATCGGTTCTTGGGCAGACTGCGCGCGAGCATGGTCTTGCCGGCCCGCCGCACGCCCCGCAGCCAGATCACGGAGCGGCGGGTCCAGGAGCGCTCCAGGGTTCGCAGCCAAAAGCGTCGATTTACCATATACAAATAGTATTTCACATCGCAATACTAAACGCAAGCCTGGTTGCGTTTAGTAAAGCTGGGACAAGTCGGAGGCCTGTCCTACAATAGAGCCTTATGGCTGAGAAGCGCATTGGGGTCGTCTTGTTCCAGCTCGGCGGGCCGGACTCGCTGGAAGCGGTCGAGCCGTTCCTCTACAACCTGTTCTCGGATCCCGACATTATCGACTTTCCTCTGGCCCGGCTGGCCCGCAAGCCTCTGGCTCGCCTGATCGCCTCCCACCGCGCTCGGAAGGTGCAGCACCATTACGCGGAAATCGGCGGACGCTCGCCCCTCCGCGAGAGGACCGAGCAGCAGGCGGCGGCGCTCGAACGCGTGCTCGGCCGCGACCTCGATGTCCGGGTGGTGGTGGCCATGCGCTACTGGCATCCGCTCACCGAGGAAACCATACGCCGGCTGCAGGCGGAGCGAGTGGAGGAGGTCGTCCTGCTGCCGCTTTATCCGCAGTACAGCTCGACCACCACCGGGTCCAGTCTCCGCGAGTGGGAACGGCGGCGGACGGCGCTGGGATTCGACGTGCCCACGCGCGTGGTTCGCGAGTTCTACCAGCAGGGCCTCTATATCGACTCGCTGGTCGAGCGGATCGAGCAGACCCTGGCTTCGTTCGCTCCCGGCGAGCAGGTACACCTGGTCTTCAGCGCTCACAACGTGCCGGTGGCGGCCGTGGAGAAGGGCGATCCCTACCCGGCACAGATCGCCGCGACGATGCGCCTGGTGCTGGAGCGGGGCGATTGGCGACAGCCCGCGCACCTCTGCTATCAGAGCAAGGTAGGCGGGGCGCGGTGGCTCCAGCCCAGCCTGGACGACACCCTTGACCGGCTGGCCGCCGCGGGCGCCCGCAACCTTCTGATCGTCCCCATCGCTTTTGTTTCGGACCACGTCGAGACCCTCAGCGAGATCGACATCGCAGCGCGCGAGCGGGCCGCGCGGCTGGGGATTCGCCGCTTTGCCATGATGCCGGGGCTCAATGATTCGCCCCGCTTCATCCGGGCCCTGGCCGGCCTGGTGTACGCCGCCCTGGCGGACGGAGAGTCAAAGGAGCGGTTCCTGGACGCGATAACCGAGTCCGCTGAGAAGCTCGCGTGACCGCGCGGCGGCATCGGGTAGCACGTAGAAGAACGCGCCCGCCCGTACCGAGACGAAGAGGAACCCCCCGCGGTACTGCTCCACCCGCACGTCGTAGTCGATGTCATGCTGCGCGAGCAGGGCTTCGATACGCTGGGCTTCGTCCAGCTTCCCGGCAATGTAGACTAATTCCAGTTCCGGCTCGCCGGCGTCATCGCTCATGGGTCGTGCCGTAAGGCTACCACGGGATCGGCGTGCGACGCCCGCCTGCTACTCATGCCGCAGGGCGGTCATGGGATCCACCCTTGCCGCCCGTCGCGCCGGAGCCGCCGTGGCCGCCAGGGCAACCCCCGCCAGCAGCGCCACAGCGGCGGCGAAAGTGGCCGGATCCGCCGGCGTCACCTCAAACAGCAGGCTGCGCAGCAAGCGCGTGGCGGCCAGGGCGCCGCCCAGGCCGAGCGCCACCCCGGCGCCCCAATAGCGCCCGCCCTCGGCCACCACCATCCCTACGATGTCGGCCGGCCGGGCGCCCACGGCCATGCGGACCCCGATCTCCTGCGTCCGCCGGCTCACCGCGTACGACATCACGCCGAGCAGGCCGGTCGCCGCCACCAACAGGGCCAGGGCGGCGAACACCGCTAATAACACGGCGTAAAAGCGGGGCCTTCCCACCGCGTCGGAGACGAACTGCTCCATCGTCTTGACGTCGCCGATGGGCTGGTCGGGCTCCAGGCGGCGGATCTCGCGCCGCAGGGTGGCGGCCAGGGCCAGCGGATCGGAGGCGGTCCGGACTGCCAGCATGGCCATCTGGGGGAATCCCAGATACTGCAAATAGGGGTGATAGAGCTCGGGCTCCGGACGGTCGCGCAGGCTCGCGTACTTCACGTTGCCCACCACGCCGACCACGGTAAGGCGCGGTCCGGTGGGACCGATTTGGGTCTGGATCTGTTTTCCGACGGGGTCCTCGCCGGGCCAGTAGCGGCGGGCGAGCTCTTCGTTGATGATGACCACCGGCGGGGCCTCGCGGCCGTCGGAGTCGAGGAAGTCGCGTCCCCGGAGCACGGGAATGCGCATGGTTTCGAAGTAGCCGGCGCTCACCGTGCGGAGCTGGGCGCC
>JBGOUV010000278.1:0-9290 GCA_041477815.1 Terriglobia bacterium
CAGGGACTGGGGCTAGGGTTGGTGGCGATGCGCGAGCGCGCGGAGATTCTGCGGGGCAAGCTGGAAGTGAGACGTCCGGCCGGCGGGGGGACGCTGGTGACGCTGGAGGCGCCGGTCGGATGATTACGGTACTGCTGGCGGATGACCATGCGCTGGTCCGGCGGGGATTCCGGCGCATTCTGGAGGACGACCCCGGCATTCAGGTGGTGGGGGAGGCCGGCAACGGCGTGGAGGCGATCGCGGCGGCGGTGAAATTGCGCCCGCGCGTGGTGGTGATGGATATGGCCATGCCGGAGCTGGACGGCCTCCAGGCGACGCGGGAGATTCTGCGGCAGCTTCCGGAGACGGCAGTGCTGATATTGAGCATGTACGGCGAGGAAAACTACATTCGCAACGCGCTGGAGGCGGGGGCGCGGGGCTACCTGCTAAAGAATGCCATTGAGGTAGACCTGACCGGGGCGGTGAAGGCGGTGGCCGGGGGACGACACTACATCGGTCCCGGACTCACCGCGCCGGGGGCCGCCGAACCCGGCGAGCCGCTGGACCGCCTGACCCCTCGGGAGAAGCAGATCCTGCAACTGATCGCCCAGGGCAAGTCCAACAAGGAGATTGCCGCGCTGCTGAATCTCAGCGTGAACACCGTGTCGGTGCATCGCGCCAACCTGATGGACGCGCTTAACCTCCACCGCACGGCCGAGCTGGTGCTCTACGCGGTCAAGAAAGGACTGGTCACGCTGCCGTGATGCTGAGCCGGCGCGACTTTCTGTGGGGTGTTCCTGGCGCGCTGGCGGCGCAGGCCGGGGCCCTCCCGTTTCGGCTGGTGGATGCCACGCGGGCGGCCGGCCTCGACTTCCGGCATAACAGCGGCGCCTTCGGCCGGAAGTACCTGCCGGAGACGCTGGGCGCCGGGTGCGCGTTTCTCGATTACGACAACGACGGCTGGCAGGACATTCTGCTGGTGAACGGGATGGATTGGCCGGGCCATAAGCGGCGGCGCACCACGCTGCGTCTCTATCGCAATAACCGGAACGGCACGTTTACCGACGTCACCCGGCAGGCCGGGCTGGACGTGGAGATGTACGGCATGGGGGTGGCGGCCGGCGATTTCAACAACGACGGCTTCCCGGACCTGTTTGTCTCCTGCGTGGGGCAGAGCCGGCTGTTCCAGAATACGGGGAAGGGCGCGTTCGTCGACGTGACCGACCGCGCGGGGCTGGGCGGACGGGAAGCGTTCAGCAGCTCGGCGCTGTGGCTGGACTACGACCGCGACGGCCACCTGGACCTGTTCGTGTGCAACTACGTGAAGTGGTCGCCCGAGCAGGACGTCTCTTGCAGCCTGGACGGGAGCCGGAAGTCGTACTGCACGCCGGAAGCTTATCGCGGGGCCACCTGCTGGCTGTTCCGCAATCGGGGCAACGGGACCTTCGAGGACGTGACGGGGAAGGCCGGCCTGTTCGACAGCAGCTCCAAGTCGCTGGGCGCTACTATGCTGGACTACGACCTGGACGGCCGGCCGGACCTCTTCGTGGCCAACGACACGCAGCCGAACAAGCTGTACCGCAACGCCGGCGACGGCACGTTTCAGGAAGTGGCGTTGCGCGCGGGGCTGGCGTTCAGCGAAGACGGCAAGGCGCGGGCGGGCATGGGGGTGGACGCCGCCGACTACGATAATTCCGGCCTGCCGGGCCTGGCGGTGACGAACTTCGACAACGAGATGCTGGGCCTGTACCGCAGCGCCGGTAAGGGTCTGTATACGGACGAGGCGCCGCGGTCGGAGGTGGGGCGCCTGACGCGGCGCAGCCTGGGATTCGGGTGCTTCTTCTTCGACGCCGACCTGGACGGCCAGCTCGATCTGCTGGTGGTGAACGGCCACATCGACGATAGCGACGTCCAGTATGCCCAGCGGCCGCATCTATTCCTGAATACCGGCGGCGGCTCGTTCCGCGACGTGGCCTCAGAGGCCGGAGGCGGATTCGCCCAGCCGAAGGTGGGCCGCGGCGCAGCCTTTGGCGACTTTGACAACGACGGCGACCTGGACGTTTTGATCACCACCAATGGAGGACCGGCCTATCTGTATCGCAACGACCAGCTTGCCGGGCATCGGAGCATCCGGTTCAAGCTGGTGGGGACCCAGTCGAACCGCGACGCCATCGGCGCGACGGTGCGGGTTTACTACGCCGGCCAGACGCGGTGGCGCATGGTCAAGAGCGGGTCGAGCTATTTGTCGCAGTCGGAGCTTCCGGTCACGTTTGGGTTGGGGCGGCACGATCGCGTGGAACGCGCGGTGATTCAGTGGCCCAACGGGCGCACGGAGGAGCACCGCAACCTGAAGGCGGGGCAGCGGTACGAGTGCGTGGAGGGCAAGGGCATCAGCGTCGGCGCCGCGCTCTAGTATGTTTCCACTATTGTGCCGGTATAGTTGACCCTTGCTATCCTGATTCCGGCGAGCCCATGAGTCCCAAGTTTCGGACCATCTTGAGTATCGGATTCCTGGTATTGGTAGTCAATGCGGGGTACTTGAATGCCTACCCTGCCCCCAACCTCTTCTACGTGGCCAATGTCCTGGCCCACCTGGCGCTGGGGCTGACTGTTCTGCTGGGGCTGCGTCTGGCCCCTTTACCGGTGGCGGTGGCCGCCCTTACGGGTGGGGTCCTGGCGATGGTGGGGGCGCAGACGCCGTGGCGGTGGCTGGTGCTGGTACATATCGCCGCGAGCATTGCGGCGGCGGCGGCGATCGGGTGGAAGTGGCGGGCCGAGCCGCAGTGGTTCCGAGCGTTCGTGGTGTGCGTGGGGGTGGCGCTGGTGCTGCCGGCGACGGCGCGGGTCCGCGACCGGTTCTTCCCGAATCCGTCCCACCGGATCGTGAACCCCAAGCTGGTGGCCGCCAGCATGGACGAGGAGGGTGGCGGGACGGCGGGCCCGTTTTTTCCGTCCTCGGCGGTGACCAACACCGGCACGATCATCCCGTCCGGCTTCTTCATGGACTCGAAGGCCTGCGCCGAGTGCCACAAGGATATTTACGACCAGTGGAACAGCTCGGCCCACCATTTCGGCTCGTTTAACAACCAGTTCTACCGGAAGTCGGTCGAGTACATGCAGGACGTGGTGGGCACGAAGCCCTCCAAGTGGTGCGCCGGGTGCCACGATCATGCCGTGTTCTTCAACGGCCGGTTCGACCGCCCCATGCGGGAGCAGATTGATACGCCGGAGGCGCACACGGGCCTGGGGTGTATGTCGTGCCACTCCATCACGCGCGTGGCCGACACGCTGGGCAACGGCGGGTTCACCATGGAGTATCCGCCCCTGCACGAGCTGACCACCAGCAAGAACCCGGTTGTACGGACCATCCATACCTATATCACCAGGATCGCGCCGGAGCCGCACCGGCGTTCGTTTCTGAAGCCGTTCATGCGGCTCGATGCGTCGGAGTTCTGCTCCACGTGCCACAAGGTGCATCTGGATATCCCGGTGAACCAGTACCGCTGGTTCCGCGGCTTCAACGAGTACGACGCCTGGCAGGCCAGCGGGGTGTCGGGGCAGGGGGCACGTTCGTTCTACTACCCGGCGACGTCTTCGACTTGCGTGGATTGCCATATGCCGCTGGCACCGTCGAAGGACCTGGGGAACCACAAGGGGCTGGTGCACTCGCACCGGTTCCCGGCGGCGAACACGGCGGTGCCGTTCGCCAACCGGGACGCCGAGCAGTTGCGGGTGATCGAGCAATTTCTGAAGGACCAGGCTCTGACGGTGGACATCTTCGCGGCCTCGCCGGCCGAGAAGGATCCGGCCGCGCCCGAGATGCGCCGGCGGGCGGCGGAGGGACCGGCGGCGTCGACTACTTTCGCCGTAGGGGAAGAGGCCGAGGGCGGGCCGGGACACGTATTCTTGCGGGAAGTCGGGCGGGTGGCGGCGCCGCTGGACCGGGCCGGACCCGTGTTCCGGCCGGGCGACACGGCGCGGGTGGACGTGGTGGTGCGCACGCGCAAGGTAGGGCACTTCTTTCCCGGAGGGACGGTCGACTCCTTCGACGTGTGGCTCGAGTTGAAGGGCGAGGAGGAGAGCGGCCGCGCGGTTTTTTGGAGCGGCAGCGTGGAGGACGGCGGCCGGGGGCCGGTGGAGTCGGGGGCCCATTTCTACCGGTCGTATCAGCTCGATGCCGAGGGGAACTTCATCAACAAGCGCAATGCCTGGTCGACCCGCAGCGTCCTATATGTTCGGCTGATACCGCCAGGGGCGGCCGACGTGGCGCACTACCGGGTGAAGATTCCCTCGGGCGCCCAGGGCGCGATCAAGCTGACGGCCAAGCTGAACTACCGGAAGTTTTCGCACTACTACACCCAGTTCTCCTACGCCGGGCGTCCGGACCCGGGCGACCCGGCGCTGTTCGGCCCCACGTTCGACAACCGGCGGTTTCTGTTCACGCCGCCGGGGATTCCGGCCAACGTGTCCGGGCAGATCAAGGACCGGATTCCGGATCTGCCGATCGTCACCATCGCGTCGGCGGAGGCGATGCTGCGGGTAGGGTCGGGCGAGACCGCGTGGCAGCCGGTGGTGCGCCGCGAGGACCGCGAGCGGTGGAACGACTGGGGCATCGGGCTGCTGTTGCAGGGAGATCTGAGGGGCGCCGAGTATGCGTTTCAGAAGGTCACCGCCGCCGAGCCGGGATACGCCGACGGCTGGCTCAACGTGGCCCGCGCCTATCTTCAAGAGGGTCAGACCGACGCGGCCAAGCCGTACCTGGAGAAGGCCTTGGCGCTGAACGCGAAGCTGGGGCGGATTCATTACTTCCGGGCGTTGGTGCAGAAGGCGGACGGGGACTATGACGGGGCGCTGCGGTCGTTGCGAACGGTGGAAGCGCAGTATCCGCGGGATCGCGTGGTGTTGAACCAGATCGCGCGGATGCTGTTCTTAAAGCGGGATTATCGTGCGGCGCTGGAAGCCCTGGACCGGGTGCGGGCGGTGGACCCCGAGGACGTCCAGATGCACTACACGAAGATGCTGTGTCATCGGGGATTGGGTCAAGCGGAGGAGGCGGCGCGGGAGGAGAAGCTGTTCCGGAGGTTTAAAGCGGACGAGTCGGCGCAGGCTATTACGGGGCGTCCGCGGCTGTTGAGTCCGGAGGATAACAACGAGCGGCAGATGATCCACGACCACGAGGGGGTAACGAGCCGCGACCGTATGGGAGTGGTTTCCGCATCAGACCGGCAACCGCTCCCTGACGGTCGCGGCTCGGTGCAGAGAGGGAGTGGAGGGGGACGGTGAGGGTGCTGGCCCTCCTGGCCGCCGGAATCGTGGCCTGCCAGGGTGCGGTTCAATTCACCGATGTTACCGCCGCGGCTGGTATCCGGTTTCGCCACAACACCGGGCGGTCGGGGAAGAAGTATTTGCCCGAGACCTTGGGGGCCGGGTGCGCCTTTCTGGACTACAACAACGATGGCCGGCCCGATATCCTGCTGGTCAACGGCAAGAGCTGGACGCCGGGTGGGACGCAGCGATCGTATCCGGCGCTGTACCGCAACAACAAGGACGGCTCGTTCACCGACGTCACCGCGGCGGCGGGGTTGGCGGTGGAGATGTACGGGATGGGTGTGGCCGCCGCCGACTACGACAACGACGGCTACCAGGACGTCTACATCACCGCCCTGGAAGGGGACCGGCTGTTCCACAACGAGCGTAACGGTACGTTCCGGGAGGTGACCAAGGCGGCCGGGATTGACAACGCCGGCTTCGGAGCCAGCGCCGCCTGGCTGGACTACGACCGGGACGGGAAGCTGGACCTGTTTGTCGCCAACTATGTCCAGTGGTCGGTGAAGGGCGACCTGTGGTGCTCGCTGGATGGGCAGACTAAGTCTTACTGCACACCGGAATCGTACAAGGGCCTGGCCTCGAAGCTGTATCGCAACCTGGGGGGCGGGAAGTTCCAGGATGTTTCACAAAAAGCCGGCGTGGCGGATCCGACGAGTAAGTCGCTGGGCGTGGCAGTGCTCGATTTCGACGGCGACGGCTGGCTGGACCTGTTCGTGGCCAACGACACCCAGCCCAACAAGCTCTACCGCAACAACCGCAACGGGACCTTCACCGAGACCGGGGTATCGTCCGGAGTGGCGTTCGGCGAGGACGGCGTGGCGCGCGGAGCCATGGGGGTCGACGCCGCCGACTACGACCGCTCGGGCCGGCCGCACCTGCTGGTCGGCAACTTCTCGAATCAGATGCTGGCTCTGTATCACAACGAGGGCAACGGCCTTTTCGTGGACGACGCGCCGGCCTCGGCGGTGGGGCGCGCCAGCCTGCTCTACCTGGCCTTCGGGGTGTTTTTCTTCGATTACGACCTGGACGGGTTGCCGGACATCTTCACCGCCAACGGCCACATCGAGGACGAGATCGGCCGCGTGCAGCCCAAGGTCCAATACCGGCAGCCACCGCTGGTATTTCGGAACCTGGGCGGCAAGAAGTTCGAGCCGGTGACAGCGGCGCTGGGGGCGGCGTTGGGGCGGCCGATCGTGGCGCGCGGGGCGGCCTACGCCGACTACGACCAGGATGGCGATCTCGACGTGCTGGTCTCCACCAACGGCGGCCCCGCCTACCTCTACCGCAACGACGGCGGCAATGCGAACCGCTGGCTGCGGGTCAAGACCGTGGGGACGAAGTCGAACCGGGACGGTATTGGTTCGGTGGTGCGGGTGAAGTCGGCGTCGGGGTCGCAGTGGCAGATGGTGCGCAGCGGCTCGAGCTACTGCTCGCAAAGCGAGTTGGTCCTCACGTTTGGCCTGGGGCGCGACACCAAGGTGGACGCCGTCGAGGTGCAATGGCCGGGGGGGGCGCGGCAGACTCTCTCCAACGTGGAGTCGAACCGGCTTGTGGTGATAGAGGAAAAGTAGTCCTGTCCAGCACCGAGCCGCGCGCGTGAGCAAGCGCATGGTCGGGAGCGCCCCTAAGTCTCCGTGGCGGCAGCCGGCTCTGACTCCCAGAGATAGATCGGGTTCCCATCCGGGTCTTCGAGATTGGCGAAGGAGCCGCCTATCTCCTTTACGATCGGACCGTCGAAACGGACCCCCTGCCCCTGCAACCGGCTCACTACGCTGCCGATCGGTTCATCAATCCCTAGCCCGATCATCATGCCGCCCTTCGTTCCGGGCGCCGGATACTTCGGGGAGGTGGGATGGAGACCGATGGTCAGGCCTTTCCCCGCGTCCACCGTAGCCCAGTGATCGCCGAAGCGATTGGTGAGCTTAAGCCCGAGAATCTCGGTGTAGAAATGCACCGCCGTGTCCATGCTGGATACAAACACCGTCACATTGCCGCCTGAGATCATGCTATGGCTCCAAGATTACCTTCATCAGGTTGGGTTCGCGGCTGTAGAGCCGCTCAAACCACTCCGCTCCCTGGTCGAGCGACGCGCGGGCGGTGATCATCGGCTCGACCCGGATGGCGCCGCGGGCCAGCAGGTCGATGCAGGCCGGGTACTCGCCGCTGGAGGCGCAGGAGCCGATCAGCCGGATCTGGCGGGTCACCACCGACTGCAGCGGCAACTCCACGGTGGGGGCGACGTTGCCGATCAGCGTTACCGAGCCTCCCTTGCGAACGCTGGCGAGGGCGGTCTGGATCGGCTGCGTGGCGCCCACCGCCTCCACGGCCAGGTCAGCCACGGCCAGGGGCGCGGCCGAGGTGCGCGAGTTTACCGTTTCATCGGCCCCCAGACGGCGGGCCATATCCAGCTTGGCGTCGTCGATATCGACGGCGATAATCCGCCCGCAGCCTTTGAGCCGCAGGGCCTGTAAGGCCAGCAGCCCGATCATCCCGCTGCCTACCACCACCGCCGTATCACCAAGGGTTACCGGGGTCAGATTCACCGCGTGGACCGCCACCGATACCGCCTCGATCATGGCCGCCTGCTCGAACGAAAGCGAATCCGGCAGCCGGTAGACGATATGGCGCGGGACGGCGACGTACTCCGCAAAGGCCCCGTGGCGGCGGTATTCGCCGGTGGAGACGCCCAGCACCTGGCGGTGGTCGCAAAGGTTCACCTGGCCGCGCCGGCAATAGAAGCAGTGGTTGCAGGAGACGGTGGAGTCGAACGTCACCCGGTCGCCCTCCCCCAGGTCGCTCACGTTAGCGCCCGTCTCCGCCACCGTGCCGGCAGCCTCGTGGCCCATCACCAGCGGCGGGACGCGCCGGCCAGTCGACCCGTCGAAGCCGTGGACATCCGAGCCGCAGATGCCGCAGGCTTTCACCCGCACCAGCACCTCGCCCGGGCCGATGGCGGGGGTGGGGAGATCGGCGACCTCCATTTGCTTGTAGGCAGTGAGCAGCAGAGCTTTCATAGGGTCCTATTTCTTCTGGAGCCTCTCTTTTACGTAGGCCTCGTACTCTCTCTTCAACTCGGGCGACTCCGGGCTGGGGTAGAGTTCGCTGGCCTTGTACTTGCCGGTGAGAAACTTCCGCTTGGTCCACTCGTCGTGGATGTGGGTCAGCTCGGCCTGATTCACAATCTCCTGGACCAAATGCGGCGGGATGAACATCAGGCCGGTGCGATCGCCCAGGACGATATCGCCCGGCATGACGATGGCCCCGCCTACCTGCACCGGAATGTTGATGCCGGCGATGACCACGCCCGCCACCGCCGCCGGATGAGGCGCTTTGAAAAAGATCTGGGTCGGCAGCTCGAAATTTCCTTCCAGGTCCCGCACGGTACCATCGACCACCGCGCCCGTCTTGGTGGCGCCCCAGATGGCGGCCTGGAGGTTGTCACCGCCGAAGTTGTGGCCCTGCGCCGCGCCCATCAGGTCGACCACCGGAACGTCGTTCAACTGGAGCTGATCGATCACCCGCTGGTTCACGCCGCGCGCCATCCCTTTGGCTTTGGCGTTGGCGTCGATCACTTCGGCCAGGTCGGGTCGCAGCGGCAGGTATTGGGCGGTGACCGCGCGCCCCACCAGTTTCTGGCCGGGGTGCAGGACCTGGAAGCCCTGGGCATGCTGGAACTGATAGCCTTTGGCCCGCACGATTCCCCAGACCTCCTCGATCGACAATCCCTTGACCTTCTCCAGGAGGGCGTCGGGCACCTTGGGCCGGCCGTCCGGGAACCGCTCGAACGGGTTCTTGGCGGTGTAGCGAATCATTTCGTCGCGGGTGAAGGAAAAAATCTGTGCGCCGGCCGGAGCGATCCAGGCGGCGGCCAGGAAAACAAATGTCAGGTGTCTCAAAGGTTAGGCCCCCGCACATCTTACCGCAGCTCGCGGCAGCACCGAACCGCGACCGTAAGGGAGAGGATGGCATGGCTGAACCATCCG
>JBGOUV010000590.1:0-2722 GCA_041477815.1 Terriglobia bacterium
CAAGCCACGGGTGCGGGCATACGTCAGGATTTCAGCCCGCATCGTGACGTCGGTGCCCGCCGCCGCGCTGCGGCCCTTGGGACCCGCCGCCGCCGAGGCGTCCGCGCCCACCGTGAACTTGTCCTTCACCAGGTGGTCAATGCCTTTGCGGTTCATCACCAGGAACACCACGTCGGACGACTGGCCGCCCAGCTGAAATCCGAAGCTGCCGCCGCCCACCGTGAGCATGCTGGGCGGACCCCAGGGGCCCTCCCCTTTCGCACCCCCGCGGCACGACACCGCGCCGCGCCCAAACCGTCCGCCAATCCCGAACGCTGCCTTCTTCAGCGCCGGAATCACCGCCACGCATTCGGCCCGCGCCAGCAGGTCGCCCGGAATCGCGTCGTCCGGCGCCGCCATGACCTCGCCAAGCACCGTCCCGCAATCCTTCAGACGTTCCGCTTCCTTGGCTTCCTGAGCCCAAACGCCGCCCGTCAAGGCGGCTGCCAACAGCATGCGCATCGCTATTTGATGTCTCATAAGGAACCTTTCAGAATTCTGAAATTGTACCATTCTTACCAGGCCGTCATGGCCTCCTCAAACAACCGGGCCAGATCCTGCTCGCCCGCCGGCCGCGGCGCGAGCTTGGTGACACGGTGTTGCGGCAGCGTCCCCTCCACCAGCTCCGGAATATGCTCGCTGCCGTAGCCGAGCGCCCGCAGGCCGTTGGGCGCCCGCAGGCGCTGCATGTACCAGGTGATCCGGTCCGCCAGGATCTTGCCCGCGTCCGCCGCCTGAGCCCCCGTGACGTCGAACCCCAGGGCCTCGGCCGCCTCCAGATGACGCTTCGGACAGGCCGACGCGGACCACCGAAATACCGCCGGAGCGTTCAGGATCACACTGACGCCGTGCGGGACCAGGGCCCGCTCCGCCGAGTAGCCCGGATGCCGGTAGTTCCGGAGTCTCCCCGACACCGGATAGGACATCCCATGCGGCAGGTGCACCCCGGCGTTTCCGAATCCTACGCCCGCATAGGAGGCCGCGAGCAGCATCGCGCCCCGGGCCTCGTCGTCGGTGGTATCCTCGACCGCCCGCACCACGTACCGCGCCACCAGCCGCATGGCCTCCAGAGCCCAAACATCACTAATAGGGTTCGACCCCTGGTAGGACGGCCGCAGCAAGGGGCGCTCGGGACGGGGGCGCTCCCGGTACGGCATCGCCGTGTAGGACTCGACGGCGTGGCTCAGCACGTCGAGTCCCGTCGAGGCCGCCACCTCGGGCGGCTGCGTGCGTGTATTATCCGGATCCACGATCCCCAGCAGCGGCTTCAACCGCCGGTGCGCGATCCCGGTCTTGGCGTGCAGGGCCTCGTAGTCGAAGATGGCCACCCCGGTGGTCTCGCTGCCGGTGCCCGCCGTCGTGGGGATAGCGATCAGGGGCTTCAACGGACCGGGGACCGGCAGACCCTTTCCAATCGGCGGGTTGACGTAGTCCAGGAAATCGGCCGGCGGATAGGTCGAGTACAGGTTGGCAGCCTTGCCGGTATCGATGGTCGACCCGCCCCCGACCGCGACGAACGCGTCGAAGTGTCCGGCGATGGCGAACCGGATCGCCTCTTGGAAGGAGCTGTCGGTCGGCTCCACGCGCACCCGGTCGAACAGCGCAAACTCGATCTTCTCTTCAGCCAGCGACTCCAGTACGGTCTGGCACGGCGGCAGCCGGCTCACCACCGGGTCCGAGAGCACCATGGCCCGCTGGACCTGCAGGTCGGACAGGTCCTTCCCCACCTCGCGCGTCACCCCGGCGCCGAACCGGATATTGGAGGCGGCCATCTCGAAAGCATATTCGTAATTCATAAAGCGCACGTCCGGAACCCGCCGAACACGTCGCGGCGGTCCCGCTTGTAGAAGTTGCGCCAGGTGTTGCGGATCAGCCTCGACCGCGTGGCCCAGCACCCCCCGCGCAGCACCATGTGCTCGCCGTCCATCCACGGCTCCGAGTATTCCTTATACGGATCGACCACGAACCCCGGATAGGGTGCGAACGCGGTGGAGGTCCACTCCCAGGTATTGCCGATCATGTGACGGCACCCGTAGGGGCTCTCGCCCGCGGGCAGGGTGTCCACCGAACTGCAGCCCGCCTCCCGAAAATCCAGCCAGGCCCGCTCGGGCGCCGGCGGCTCCTCACCCCACGGATACTTCCGCCTCTCCAGTCCCGAAGCGGCCAGTTCCCACTCCGCTTCGGTGGGCAGCCGCCGCTGGGCCCAACGGCAGTACGCCTCCGCCTCGTACCAATTCACGTGGATGATCGGAAGGTCTTCACCCAGCGGCACGGTCTGGTCGTAATGCCGCCGGCCGCTCCCGTCCGCCGTCCAGTAAACCGGACGCTCCGCCTTCGTCTTTTCCCGCCAAGTCCATCCCGCCGCGCTCCAAAATTCCCGGCGCCGGTATCCGCCCTCCGACACGAACCCCGCAAACTCCCCATTGGTTACCGGCGTCCGAGCCATCCGAAAGGGCGCCACCTCCACCTCATGCGCCCACTTCTCGTTGTCAAAAACCAAGGCCTCACCAGGTTCAGCGCCAAGAAGAAAGCTGCCGCCAGGGACCTCTACATCGCCCCTCGCCCCCCCGCCCCCGCCCCCCCCCCCCCCCCCCCCCCCCCGCCCCCGCGCCGGCCAACCCAACCCGGTGCCCGGGTAAATTAAACCCCCCCCCCGGGGAACCACCTGGGAAGCCCACCCACC
>JBGOUV010000373.1:0-6989 GCA_041477815.1 Terriglobia bacterium
GAGCGGAGCTGCAATAGTCATAGTTCACGCTAACTCGCGTGTCCTGAAGAATTTGAGCAGGGTCGGCGCAAAGATAGGCATAATGCGCAGGTTCTAAGTGGACATATCTACTTCCGGCCCGCGACATATGCCAATGGTCGCACAACGACTCATACTGTGGTTGAATTGCCGGCCTATCGTACTAGATCTTAAACTGTCTGCGTGGGAAGTAGGAAGTAAATTCAGTTCAGAGAGGGAGAATATGACCAGAACATCGTTTGTAAGAACAGGTTTGACGGCGCTGGCAGCGCTGGTCCTACTCGCGGCTTCTTCGCCGATGGCTCAGGCCGACACGCCGCGAGCGGCCGACTTTAAGTGCGGGAACAACATGGACGCGGGCGTAACAGCCACGGCCACCTTGAAGTGGTACACAGGTACCCCGCTTGCCGATGAGTCAAATAAAGTCGGGGAGACATCCTTCATCTGCACGTCAGGCACCACGGACTCCGAAACCGTCGTGCAGCCGAGCTTGGCGGACAACTGGAAGGTCGAAGTAACATTGGTTGGCGGCGCCTGCTTATCGTGTGGGGACTCGGCCACCGGTGCCTTCGTTGCCGATACATTCCCCCGAATCCGCGAGCGTTTCACCAATTTCAGCGTAGGCACTCCCACCTTCGTCCTTTCGCGGAAATGAGCCGGGCGCGCCCGTATGGAGGCCGTGCGCGGCGGCCCGCGCCTGGCGTTGAACCAGCCAGGCGCCGGGATGTTCCACAGCTTCAGCAGCGTTTCCGTGGCATCCCCTTCCCCCTCTGTACTCTTAGCCACTAGACGGACGTCGGCGGAAGGGATTCCGAGCGTGACCCCTCTCGAATAGGAACCGTTCCCGAAGCCGTCCCCGCCCGACTGGCAATCCACTACCTGCTGCACGATCCCACCGTCAACGGCGTCAACGTAGGCGCCTCGAGAGCGATTTCTCCACGGCATAACTGCCCGGGCAGAGCTCCGGCGCCTCAAAGCGATAGTCATCAGGAGACCTGGGCGGCGACCAGGACCGGTGGCAGGCCCTGGTCGCTCAGAGCCAGCCAAACCCTGGGCGGCACGCCAGAAGAACCACTCCCCCCGGCATGATTTCGAAGGTACCCGGTCGCCCGAGCCTACCCCCCGCGCAACAAGCGCGCCTCACCAGAAGGCGGTGGTCATGACAATTGCAAGTCTCATGGCTAGATCAGCTTAGCACCGGCTGGGCAATCTTCTAGTACTAATGATCCATTACCTTAGGGCCTGAAAAGCACGGAGTTTGTCAGTACCCCAGTTGGCTTGTTGGTACTATGGTTCCAATCAGTTCCAGCCTTAACACCTAGGAAAGAAAGGTACTATCAGTTTATTGCGATCGACTGGTACTTTGGCGCAGAATCAACTCACCGGGCCACACCGGGCCCGAACGGAGGTTGAATCGATGCGGGAAGTGCTGGGGAAGAAACGAAGCAGTTCGGGGCAGATCCTGCCGGTGACCGCCATCCTGATCTCCGGCATGGTGGCGCTAACCGGCTTGGTGCTCGACGGGGGCATGATCTATAACGTGAAGCGTCGCATGCAGACGGCGGCCGATGCCGCGGCGATGGGCGGCGCCCAGGAGTTGTTCCGGGGAAACACCAGTCTGGTGGTGGCAGCCGCGCGAGGGGATTCGAGCCTGAACGGCTTCACGCATGATGTGAACTCCACCACCGTGACCGTGAACAATCCGCCCGTCAATGGACCGCGGGCCGGCAATAACCTCTTCGTCGAGGTCATCATCTCACGCCCGGTACCGACGACCTTTCTGCGGATCGTGAACCGGCAGTACAGCACCGTAAAGTCGCGGGCGGTGGGCGGCCTGGTGAACTACGCCGACGGCTGCGTCATCGCGCTCGATCCCAGCGCTCGAGGCGCTCTAACGGTCTCCGGCACCTCCACGCTCACCTCCGGCTGCGGGGTGATGGTAGATTCCACCGACAACCGGGCGCTCGATGTAAACGGTGGAGCCTGCATCTACGCGGACGAGGTAGGGGTCTCCGGAAGCTATACTATGAACGGCAGCGCCAACTGCGTTCAGCCGAACGGACCGGTGGCCAACATGCCCCCGGCCCTCGATCCTCTGGCCTACATGCAGCCGCCCCCCAGGCCCCTCATTGCCCTCGCCAACAACTTCAAGATCACCGGCGGCACTGCGGTCGTCCTACCGGGACTCTACACCGGCGGGATCGAGATCACCGGCGGCGACGTAACCTTCCTGCCGGGCGTCTACTACCTCGACGGCGGCGGGCTGAAGATCACCGGCTCCCCGAGTGTGCGGGGCGACGGGGTCATGTTCTACAACACCAAGACCGGCGGGGGAAATTGGGGGCAGTTTGACATCACCGGAACCGGCCAGATGAATTTTAAGGCCCCCGCTTCCGGAACCTATGAGGGGATGCTGTTCTGGAACGACCGCAACGCCCCCAACCGGAATCCGGACTCGACCATCGCCGGCACCTCCGATTCGCTATTCGAGGGGGCGATGTATTTCCCCTCCACTCACGTGAATTACGCGGGGACCAGCGTCGCGGCCGACTGGACCATGATCATTGCCAATACCATTTCCATTGTGGGTACTACGGAGGTCACCGGCAATTACGGCGCCAGCAATATCTCGCCGCCGACCCGCCGGGCGACCCTGGTGGAGTAACGGAGGAATCACGCTATGCGAACCTGCCGGCATCATCTTAAGAGCGAGGCGCGCGGCGCGGCGATGGTGGAGTTCGCCCTGGCCGTCCCGCTGCTGCTGCTGCTGACCATGGGAGCCATCGATTTCGGCCGCGCTTTCTATCAATCGGTGACCATCTCTCACGCCGCCGAGACCGGCGCGGTCTACGGGGCTCAGAACAACATCACTTCCGGCCACGATACGGAAATGGTCCAGAGGGCGCGAGACGACGCGGCAGACGTGGGAACGGTCACGGTCACCTCAACGCGG
Source organism: Terriglobia bacterium (assembly GCA_041477815.1). GTDB lineage: Bacteria > Acidobacteriota > Terriglobia > Bryobacterales > JACQDG01 > JBGOUV01. The sequence goes on from JBGOUV010000373.1 coordinate 2,972, forward strand.
GTCTGCAAGTGCCCCAACGGCACGGTGGTGGATTGTGTCACCGGAACCTGCACGGGCTATGGCGCCCCCCGCGTCTACGTGAGCTGCCAGGTCGAGAAGAACTTCAACGTCCTGACGAATTTCCCCAAGATACCTGACATGTTTACGGTGCGACGCAAAGTCTTCATGCGCGTCCAATAGGGAGGCTTTGACCATGCGAACCCTCACTTCCAAGGGAGCCAGACAGAACCGCCGGGGGGCCACCCTGATCGAGTTCTCCCTGGTCTTTCTGCTGTTCCTCTTGGTTATCGCCGGACTGGTGGAGATCGGTCGCGGCGTCTGGGCGTTTACCACCATCGCCCACGCCACGCGCCAGGGAGTACGCTTCGCCCAGATCCGCGGCGGCTCGAATCCGGCCACGGCGGATCAGGTGCGCGACGCCGTTCGGAACGCCGCCGTGGGACTGGACAAGAGCCTGGTCAGTGTCACCACCACCTGGCCCAGCGGGGTTACGCGGGGCGAGTTGGTCACGGTGCGCGCCACCTACCCCTTCGATCTGGTTACCACCGGGTTCGTCATCAAGCAAAGCAGAATCACGCTGGCGGCCTCGTCCCGCGCCATCCTCGCCAACTAAACCTGCTACGCTGGAGAATTGGCCGCGAGCACCAGAGTCTGCCTGATCCACACCCTGCCCTCGCTGGCGCCGCTGCTGGCCGGTCTGGCGCCCCCCTCGCTGCAGCTCTGTCACATCGTCGACGAGCCGCTCCTGGAGCGCATCCGCCGGCGAGGCCACATCGCCGCCGAGGACGTGGAACGCTTGTCCGGTCACGTCCAGGTGGCCCTTGACATCGGCGCTGCCGCGGTGCTGGTGACTTGTTCGACCCTCTCCGGCTGCACCGGCCGGCTCCCGGACCACCAGCGCCCGCGCGTCCTCCAGATCGATGAGCCCATGTTCCAGGAAGCCGCCCGCCGCGGCGGGCGTGTCGTGGTGCTGGCCACTAACTTCGCCACGCTCGAACCCACCCGCCAATCGATCCTCGCCGCCGCCCCGCTCCTTACCCCGGAGATCCACCTGGTCGAACACGCCTTCGACGCCTTCCGCCGGGGCGATTACGATACCCACGACCGCCTGCTCCGGCAAACCATCACGGCTCTCGAACCCGCGGCGGACACCATCGTCCTGGCTCAAGCCTCCATGTCCCGGGTGGTCGAGCAGTTGACCGCTCCCCAGCGGGCCAAGGTCCTGTCCAGCCCCCATCTGGCCCTCGCCCGCCTCGCCGATTTGGCCCGAGTTCCAACGGTGATATAATCGTAGGCAGGCCGCGGTGAGGTGCGAGAGTGGTTGAATCGGGCGGTCTCGAAAACCGTTGAGGTCGAAAGGCCTCCGTGGGTTCGAATCCCACCCTCACCGCCACATAAATCCTTTTTTTACAGTTAATTACGAGGGCAGATTTTGGCCCGATCGTAAGGAAGGCCTTCCCTAGCCCGGGCATGACCGCGACTGAACGCGGCTTCTCGGGATCGTGCTGGTCGTGCGCGGTCCGTGTTACGGGCTGGGGCTCGGCGAGCCTCCCACCACCTCAAAGGCATCCACCCAGACCCAGGAGCCACCCGAGGCCGGGTTATGTGTGCCGGTCAGCTCGATCGTTAAGGTATGGGCGCCGGGAGCCAAGCCGCCGGCTGAGTAGGCAGCGGACTGCGCCTGAGACGGCCCCAAGTAGGTATCGACCGTGGCCTTCAGCACGCCGTCCAAGTACACCCGCGCGATGCCCGACCACTCATCGCGATACGCCAACCAGATAATGCTGGCGCCGTTGAAGCTGATGGTCGCGCGGGACCCGGCGTCCACCGCAAGCACCGCGGTGCCGCCGCTCTGCACGGGGTTGGTGTTCAAAAACCAGGTGCCCGTATAGATCAGTGCAGGGTTGTTCTGCTCGATACGGCCGGTCGCGGCGGTAACGCCGCCCGCCACGCCCGCACCGTTCTCGATCTCGAAGCCATCCACCCAGATCCAGGACCCGCTGCCGTTGACGTCCCGCATATGGATTACTTCTATCGAGAGGGTGTGCGGGCCGGGAGCGAGACCCCGGGCGGTGAAGAGCGCCCGCTGATACTGGGTGCCGGGACCGTAGGTGTCCACCGTGTTCAGCGTGCCATCGAGATAGACCCTGGCGACGCCCGCCCACGGGTCAGCGACGCCGAGCCAGGTAATGCCGGTCCCGGTGAAGCTAATCGCCGCTCGCGCGCCCATCGCGTTGGTCAAGGCGGCGCTGCCGCCGCTGTTCGCGGAGCTGCCGTTCTTATACCAGTTACCACTAAAGGTGACACTGGGGTCGGTCTCCTCAATGCGGGTGGTAGTGCCCGTTTGAGCCAGGCTAAGAGAAACGCACAGCGCCAGCGCAACAGGCAGAAGAAGACTATTACGCAAAGTCCGGCTCATCATGGTGGTGCCTCCTACAAATCTTCAAACCTCAGGCTTGACGCCAAGACGATGAGGCTGGTTGCTGATCCAGGCAGCATGTTAGAAGCGCGAAGACCAGATGCTTGTGCACCCCAGGATTTACATGGCACCTTCCGACATGCCTTGCTAAAGCACGTGGGGGGCCGTTCGGCTGCGAACCGCTGGAACGCCGCCCGTCCTCCCCACCCTAGGGTGCGAAGCACCTGACCCTAGGGCGCCATCCTAATTGAGCCCGAGGTCCCCCGCGACTAAGCTTGCTCCATGAATCGGAACGAGCAGGCGCGCCAGGCAAAGCCTTGAGGCGCAAGGTGAAGATGCTGGTGGCGGTGAGTCCGCCGGCCCTCTTTGAGGTCATCGAATACCTTTTTCGGGGCCGGCCGGAGTTTGAAATTATCGGGAGTCCGTGCGGCGCCAGGGGTGTGGGGCGGCAGGGAGGGCGGCTGCGGCCTGAACTGATCGTAGTAAATATCAAACCGCTGGGAAGTGGCGTCTGCCGGACGGTCCAGTCACTCAAGCGGTGGAGTCCCGGATCCAAGCTGATTCTGATCTGTCCCGTGAAGGGATTTGCCCCCAGCGCTCGAAGGAGCGGCGCCGACGCCTGCCTGGAGGCCGAGACCCTGGTAGGCCGGCTGTTACCGACCGCGCAACGCCTGGCCAGAACCAGCCAAGCCGAGCTGTTGCTGTCTGAGAGGACGTCATCATGACTACAAACTTCATACGAGCTATGCTATGCTGCGCGGGCGCTGGGATGGGAGTCGCCACGGCGGCCTTGACCGACACGGGCATCTATTCTCCGCCCAGCTATAACAGCTTCCTGCCGCCGGCCGTGGGCGGCAGCTATGCCGATCCAGTCTTCGGCTCCACCATCAAGCGGATCTCGAACGCTCTGGGTACACCTAATGTCGATCGCGGCGGCAACCTCACCTGGATCACCGACGAGTATTCCACGATGAGCCCCTTCAACAGCGACAATTCGAGGCTCCTGCTGGTGCATCAGAGCTACTTCGGGCTCTATGACGGCGCGGGCGTCTATCTCCGCGACCTTCCGCTCGAGATCAGCGCCGCCAGCGAACCCCGGTGGTCGCGGAAGGACAACCATACGATTTACTACGTTCGCGGCAACCAGCTCAAGACCTACGACGTTTCCAGCGGCGCGACGAGCGTGGTGCACACGTTCAGCGAGTACACGGCCATCAGCGGCAAAGGTGAGTCCGACATTTCCTTTGACGGCGATCGCTTTGTCTTCGCCGGAGACGGCCGCTACGTCTTCGTGTATCAGATCAGCACGGACCGCAAATCTCCGGTGTTCGATACCGGGGGCCGCAGCTTCGATAGTCTGTACATCACACCCGGCAACAACGTCACCCTCACCTGGAATCAGTCCGGTAGCGTCCGCTACACGGGTATTGAGATGTACGACGGGGACATGAAGTTTCAGAGACAGTTGGCCCGCGCGGGCGGACACATGGACGTCACCCGCGACACCGATGGCAGCGAGGTCCTGGTCTGGACCAACTCCAACGATCCGCAGCCGATCTGCAACAACGGAATCGTGAAGATCCGGCTGGCCGACGGACA
>JBGOUV010000368.1:0-7125 GCA_041477815.1 Terriglobia bacterium
ACCCTGGTCGGGGTGGTGTCGGCGGACGTGGGGTTGGGGCTCCCCGACTTCCGGGCCGCCGAGCGCACCTTTCAGCTCCTGACCCAGGTGTCGGGCCGGGCGGGGCGCGGGAATCTGCCGGGGGTGGTGCTGGTCCAGACCATCAACCCGGACCACTACGCCATTCGCTTCGCCGCCGCGCACGACTACCAGGGGTTCTATGAGAAGGAGCTGAACTTTCGGCGGCAGTTGCACTATCCGCCGTTCACGGCGCTGGCCAACGTGGTGGTGCGAAGCGAGAAGCTGGACGAGGCGCTGCGGATGGCCGCCGAGCTGGGTCATCACCTGCTGCCGCCGCCGGAGGACGTGAGGGTGCTGGGTCCGGCGGCGGCGCCGGTGGTGAAGCTTAAGACCGAGTACAGGTATCAGTTTCTAATTAAGTCGTGGAGCCGGCGAACCCTGGGGACGCTGCTGCGGGGGGTGCGGCGGTACGTGGAGGGGCACAAATGGCCGCCTACGGCGGTGGTGATCGATGTAGACCCGCTGAGCTTGATGTGAGGATTAGAAGCTGATAGCTATTAGCTGTTAGCTATTAGCAACCCGGCGAGCTGGCGGGGCACCCGGGCGTCAGTGCCTACGTAGCCAGATTCGTGCTGAAACCGGCAGAATATTTTTCGCGATGCGCATTTGCACCACTGTTTACGGGCCTGCGGGGGCAATTCGGCAGCGCCCCCAACTTTTCCCAAATTGGTCCTGTTTGGTTCCGGTTCGTCCGGGTCAGGGAGTGGTCGTTTCTTGGAACTCTCTTACGCTCGCGGTTCTGTGGTGGGAGGTTCGAGCGCCAGCGAGATCACTTCCTCTACGGTGCGGACGTAGTGGAGCCGCAGGTCGCCCAGGTGTTCGGCCTTGAGGTCCTCTTTGACGTTGACCTCGTTGTCGGCGGGGAGGATGACCTCCTGGATGGAGGAGGCGCGGGCGGCCAGGGCCTTTTCTTTGATGCCGCCTATGGGCAGGACGTGACCGGAGAGGGTGATTTCGCCGGTCATGGCCAGGGCCGGACGGACGCGGCGGCCGGTGAGGCGGGAGACCAGGGCGGTTACCATGGTCACCCCGGCGGAAGGGCCGTCCTTAGGGATGGCGCCGGCGGGGACGTGGAGGTGGATGTCGTTGTTCTTCAGGAACTCGGGGTCGATGCCGAGGGATTCCGAGTTGGCCCGGACCCAGGAAAGGGCGGCCTGCATGGATTCCTGCATCACCGGACCGATTTGGCCGGTCATGATCAAACCCTTGCCGCCGCCTCGCAGGACGCTGGCCTCGACGAACAGGACGTCGCCGCCGGTGGGGGTCCAGGCGAGCCCGACGGCTACGCCGGGGGTCTTGGTGCGCTCCAGAACCTGATCGTCCAAGCGGAGGCGCGGCGGGCCCAGCATTTCTTCGACGATGGCGGGCGTGACGGGGATGGGGACGCCGCGTTGGGCGGCGCCTTCCGCAATGCGCCGGGCTTGCTTGCGGCAAACCGTGCCGATCTCGCGCTCCAGATTCCGCACCCCGGCCTCTCGTGTATAGCGGCGGATGATCTGCGCTACGCCTTCTTCGGTGAACTCGATGTCCTGGCTGGGGTGCAGGCCGTTTTCGGAGGTCTGGCGGGGAATCAAGTAGGAGAAAGCGATGCGGCGCTTTTCCATCTCCGTGTAACCCTGCAGCTCGATGACCTGCATGCGGTCGCGGAGGGCGTCGGGGATGGGGTCGAGAATGTTGGCGGTGGTGATGAACAGGACCTTGGAGAGGTCGAAGGGGACGTCCAGGTAATGATCGCGGAAGGAGTTGTTTTGCTCGGGATCGAGGGCCTCCAGGAGGGCGGAGGCGGGGTCGCCGCGGAAGTCGCGGCCGATTTTGTCGATTTCATCGAGCATGAAGACGGGGTCGTTGGTCTCGGCGCGGCGGATGCCCAGCATGATCTGGCCGGGTAAGGCGCCTATGTAGGTACGGCGGTGGCCGCGGATTTCAGCCTCATCGTGGACGCCGCCCAGAGAGATGCGGACGAACTTGCGATCCAGGGCGCGGGCGATGGATCTGCCCAGAGAGGTCTTGCCGACGCCCGGGGGGCCGACGAAGCACAAGATGGGACCCTTGATCGAGGGGTTGAGCTGGCGGACGGCCAGGTAGTCCAGGATGCGGTCCTTGACCTTCTCCAGGTCGTAGTGATCGGCATCGAGGATCTCCTTGGCTTTGTGGACGTCCACCTGCGAGCCGGAGGACTTGGTCCAGGGGAGGATGACCAGCCAGTCCAGGTAGGTGCGGGTGACGGTATAGTCGGCGGCGGCGGGCGACATGCGGGCGAGCCGCTGGACCTCGCGGAGGGCCTCCTTGTTCACGGCTTCGGGAAGGCCGGCGTCCTCGATTTTCTTGCGGAGCTCCTCGATTTCGTGGTCTTCGCCTTCGCCGAGCTCCTTCTGTATGGCCTTGAGCTGCTCGCGGAGATAGAACTCGCGCTGAGACTGCGAAAGCTGGTCCTGCACCTGGGTCTGGATCTTGGAGCGAAGCTGCTGGACCTCGAGTTCCTTGGTGAGGCGGCGGTGGATCAGGTCGAGGCGTTTGCGAACGTCGAGCTCGGAGAGCACCTCCTGCTTTTCGGAGGAGGAGAGCGAGGGGAGCGAAGTAGCCATGAAGTCGGCCAGGCGGCCGAGTTCAGTGATGGTATCGGCGATGGATTGCAGGTCGTCGGAAAGGGAAGGGGACTGGGCTACGATCTGCTGGAAGACGCCGATGACGCTGCGGCGCAGGGCTTCGAGCTCGGGGGTCATCTCGGGCTCGACGTCGTCGAGACGCTCGATAGTGCCGCGCAGGAAGGCTTCCTGGTTGTTGAATTCGCCGACCCGGAGGCGGAAAAGGCCCTCGCAGAAGATGAAGAGATTCTGGTTGGGCATCCGGATGACCTTGTGCATCACGGCCATGGTTCCGATGGGGTGGAGGTCGGCGGGGTTGGGGGTGTCGTGGCGGGGGTCCTGCTGGGTGATGACGGCAAGGTAGCGATTTTCGCCCAGCGATTGTACTAGCGCGATGGAGCTCTCGCGGCCGATGGTGAGCGGCAGAAGGGCGTGGGGAAACAGCACCGTGTCGCGGACCGGGAGGATGGGGACGTCGGTGGTGGGTACGGGGGGCTCGGGCTCGTTGGCCATGCTCCTCTATAATAGCGGTTAGATGCCCGGTTTGTAGCAGCCCAGGATTTGGAGGAGGTCGGTTAATTCTTTCAGGTGGTCCAGGGCGTGCCGGCATTTGGGGTCCTGCGGGGAACCGTGAAAGTCGAGATAGAACAGATATTCCCAGGGTTTTCCGCGGAGAGGGCGGGACTCTATTTTGGCCAGGTTGATGTCGCGTAAGGCGAAAGCCCCGATGCAGCGAAAGAGCGCTCCGGGGAGATTTCTGGTGCAAAACACGATGGAGGTTTTAAGGTTATTTCCCTTGGGGAGCTTAGGGGATTTGCGGGTCAAGAGGAAAAAGCGGGTGAAATTACGATGGTCGTCTTCGATGTTGCGGCGGAGAATTTTGGCGCCGTACACGGTGGCCGCGGCGGCGGAGGCGATGGCGGCGGAGCCGGCGGGGACTTGCTCCATCAGCATTTTGACGCTGCCGGCGGTGTCGTAGTAGGTCTCAGCGTGGAGGGGGGGATGGTTGCGGAAGAATTGCAGGCATTGGTTGAGGGCTACGGGGTGGGAGTAGACCTGACGGATTTCGGAGAAGCGGGTGGAGGGGTGGACGATCAAGTTGTGGACGATGCGGACGTGGGTCTCCGCGACGATGGGGAGGCGGAAGCGTAGGAGGTGGTCGTAGTTCTCGTGGACGGAGCCGTGGAGGGTGTTTTCTATGGGGATGACGGCGTAGTCGACCTCGGCGGAGGCCAGGGACTGGAAGACCTCTTCGAAGCGGGGTCGGGGGTGGAAGTCTAAGTTGGAGCCCAGGAGTTGGCGGGCGGCCTCCTCGCTGAAGGCGCCACGCTCGCCTTGAAAGGCTACACGCTTGTGCTGGCGAGATCGGGTCATTTTACGTTGGCGGAGAGGTAGGTTTGCTTGGCTCGGGACTGGGGGACGGGGCGGCCTTGGGGGTCCAGAAGGTTGACGAGGGTTACGGGACGGGGGGACAAAGCCGCGGCCAGGTCGGGGAGGTCGTAGGATCGCAGGGCGCCCTGGACTACGTTCTCGAAGATGTTGCGGTGGATTTTGACGGCGACTACCGATTGGTAAGAAATCAGCATGTCCTCCAGGGTCAGACGCTTGAGGCGGGGGTCCAGGACGGCGGCGTGGAGGAGGGGGACGGCGGCCAGATCGCGGCCCACGCCGTCGATGCGATCGGGGTCGACTTCGGGGCGGGCGGCGAGGAGGTCGAGGCCGCGGGCGATGTCCTCGGCGCGCATGGCCACCAGGGACTTACCTATGAGAAGTCCCTTCATGGCCGAGTGGTAGTCGCCGAAGAAGCGGGGGAAGTCGTTGCCGGCTTCGAGAGAGGTGATGCGGGTTTCTCCGAAGCCGCGAAGATCGGGGGCCAGGACCACGTTACCGGCGAGGGTGAGCTGCTCGAGCTGGCCGCCGGGGGCGGCCTCGGCGGATTTGCCTCGTCCGTGGACATAGAGGATGGCGGGGAGGCGGCCCGGGCGGTCGGGGAGGAACAGGAGGGACGGGATCACGATGCCGGGTTCCGGCTCGTAGACGAGCTTTTCGATGCGGTAGCCGGATCGCGTGATGGTTCCAAAGGGTCGGACGGTGAGCCGGGCCTGGCTGGGCGCGTAGTGCAGGAGCTCGCGGACCTGGCTGGGCAGCTCGCGGGGGTTGGGGCGGGGGCGGAGGTGGCGCACGCGTTGCAGGTTGAGGGAATGGACGGTTTCACCACCGAGGGAGGTGGCGACTTGGCCGGTGGGGGTGGCGTTGAGGATCTCTTCGGGCTCGGGGGTGACGGGGACTTCGGGTTCCGTGTCGTCGGAATTCTTGAGCCAGCGCGCGAACCACTGGTAGGCGGCCTGGCGGCGGGGGAGAGTATAGCCGTGGCCGTCGTCGGCTTCGACCATCTTCATCTTCTCGGCGGCGCCCAGGGAGTCGTAGACGCGCTGCACTTCCTGGTAGGTCTCGCGCGCGCCGCTGATGGAGAAGAAGTCGCGGATGGCCGTCAGCATGAGATACGGCTTGGGCGCGAAAGCGTAGATGAAGTCGGCGTGGTCGAGGCCGTCGGCGATAAAGGGCGGCAGACACTGCTCGGCGTCCTGGGGTCCGATGCTCAGCAGGAGGCGGCGCCAGGACGTTATGTAGCAGGAGGGGGCGGCGACCTGGATGCGGTCGTCCAGGGCCGACAGGTAGGCGGTGTGGGTGCCGCCACCGGAGTTGCCGGTGCAGGCGACGCGCTTGGGGTCGACCTCGGGGCGGGAGAGGAGGTAGTCGAGGGCGCGCAGGCCGTCCCAAATGGTATAGCGGGCGATGTTGTCGCCGGCCAGGAGACATTGGATGCCGAGGACGGTGTGCTCGGTGGTGGACCGGATGACCTTGGATTCGCCGAGGTCGGGGTCGAAGAGCTGGACGCGCTCGCCTTGGCCGACCGGGTCCCAGGCGAGGGCGACGTAGCCGCGCTTGGCCGCCGTAACCAGGACGGATTGCCAGGCGTGGTGAGATTTGGCGCCGGCCTCGTGGCCGAGGGGGAAGAGAATGGCCGGGTAGGGGCCGCGGCCGGACTTGGGGAGGTAGAGATTAGCAGTGACGTAGAAGCGGGGCTGGGATTCGAAGATCACCTTCTCGATGCGGTAGCCGTCCCGGTCGAGGGTGGCGACGGTGCGGGGGTTGAGCGGGGTACGTTCGGCGGGAAGACCGCCCAGGGCGCGCGTGAGACGCTCGCGGAGGAGGGCGCGGCGGCGGGCTACATCGTCCAGGGTGGAGATGCGGGAAACGGTGTCGCGGCGGGCGTCGAGGAGGGCGAAGGCCTTCTGGTTGAGGTAGTTCGGGAGCATCTCGCGGAGGGTTCGGAAGTCGGAGAGGCCGGTGAGGAAGTCGGGGGAGGAGGGGGACTGCTGGGGAAATGCCGGGGAGGCCAGCAGGACCAGCAGGGCGCAAGACAGTGTGGGGCGCATGGTAGGGACATTTTACCTGAGATGTCGTTACTTTAACGAAGCGCGGTCGAATACGATAATGGAAAGGGAGGGATGCTCGTATGAAGAGGAGGCTGTGGATACTGGGACTGCTCGCGCTGCCGGTCGTGGCGCAGACGGTAAATGCCGTGGAACATTTGCAGCGGACCGAGCGGATGTTCCTGGAGGAGACCGCGGGGTTGAGCGAAGCGCAGTGGAAGTTCAAGCCGGGGCCGGACCGCTGGTCGGTGGCCGAGTGCGCGGAGCACATCACCGCCAGCGAGGAACTGCTGTACGGGATGGCGGTGAAGGTGAGCAAGGGACCCGCGGCGGCCGAGGGGAGCAAGGTGACGGACGCCAAGGTGGTGGCCGGGGTGACGGATCGGAGCTTCAAGGCGCAGGCCCCGGAGGCGTTGCGGCCGGTGGCGCGCTGGGCGAACCGGGAGGAGGTGGCGAAGGAGTTTCAAGCGCGGCGGGCCCGTACGCTGGCTCTGGCGGCGCCGCCGGCGGAGGCGGAGTTGCGGAAGAGGGTGACGCCGAGCCAGATTTTCGGTACGCTGGATGCCTACCAGTTCATCCTGTTCCTATCAGGGCACACGGAGCGGCATGTGATGCAGATGCGCGAGGTTAAGGCGTCTGCGGATTTCCCGAAGCAATAAGCCGCCGCACCGCGTCCCAGGCCTCGGGGTTGGGGTTCCAGAGGTTGGTATTGCCGATAGACTGGCGGCCGAACGGGCGAGCGTGGACGATGCCGTTCACCAGGCGATCGGCGGCCGGTTTGCCTTGCTTGGTTGCCAGGAGTTGGAAGTATTCGTAATCCTGGAGGCCGCGGCGCTGGGCTTTCAGACGGATGCTGGGGATCGGCTCGTTGTAGCCCATCACTTCGCCCCGATAGATCAGCAGGCCGGAGCCGTTGTAGACGCGGCTATCCTCTTTGAAGTTCTCGGCCTCGTACCAGGCGGCAAAGGCGTTCCAGTCGAATTCCCACTCGATCCAGCCGGACTGATACTTCCAGGCGATCCACCCGATGGCGCGGTTGGTGA
>JBGOUV010000297.1:0-8600 GCA_041477815.1 Terriglobia bacterium
AGCGCCAATCCCTGGCGGGCGATCAGGCGATCGAGTGTTTTGCCGGCGACGTACTCCATGGCGATGAAGTCGACGCCGTCGGCGTTATCAATGTCGTAGATCGTAATGATGTTGGGGTGGTTGAGGGCGGACGCGGCTTTGGCTTCCTGCACAAACCGCCTCTTGCGCTCCGGGTTCGCGACGGCGTCGGCGGCGAGGACCTTGATGGCGACGGGCCGGTCGAGGTGGGTGTCAAGCGCGCGGTAGACGACGCCCATGCCGCCCTCCCCAAGCTTCTCCTGGATCTGGTAGTGCGAAATGGTGCGGCCGACCATCAGACAAGATAATGCCACAGAAAAGATAGATGCGCCTGCTTGTTACAATAGAGAGTTTGCCCTCCATACCAAATTGTTCACTGTAGAGGCCGGACTTGTCCCAGGAGTATCTCGAGATCCGCGGGGCGCGGGTTCATAATCTGAAGAATGTCCACCTGCGGCTGCCCCACAACCGGCTGATCGTGATCACGGGGGTCAGCGGATCGGGCAAGTCGTCGCTGGCGTTCGACACCGTCTACGCCGAAGGACAGCGGCGTTACGTCGAGTCCATGTCGGCCTACGCCCGGCAGTTCCTGGAGCGGATCACCAAGCCCGACGTGGATGAGATTGAGGGCATCGCCCCGCCGATCGCCATTCGGCAGAAGAACACTACGCGGAATCCGCGGTCGACCGTTGCCACCGCCACCGAAGTGTACGATTTCATGCGGCTGCTCTTCGCCCGCGCCGGGCGGACGTTTTGCAGCCGCTGCGGCGCCCGGGTAAAGAAAGACAGCGTGGATGAGGTGGCGGCCCAGATCCTGGCGCTGCCCGCCGGGTCGCGGTGGTATGTACTGTTCCCGATAGCGACCCCCGCGAGCAAAGACCGCCTCTTCGATCTCCGCAAGAAGGGCTTCAACCGGCTGTTCCAGCAGGGCCGGACGTTTGAATTCTCGACGCCCGAATCGCTGCTGGAGATCGATTTCAGCAAGCCGCTGTTTGTCCTGGCCGACCGCATCGCCATCGGCGGCGACCTGCGGCAGCGGGTGGTGGATACGGTGGAGAGCTGCTACCGGGAGGCCGGCGAGGCGTTGTTCCAGTCGGCCGAATCCGAGGCGCTGGAGCTGCGGTGCAGCGAGAAGTTCGAGTGCAAGACCTGCCGGATCGGATACGAGGAGCCCGAGCCGCGCCTGTTCAGCTTCAACAGCCCGTTCGGAGCCTGTCCCAAGTGCCAGGGGTTCGGCAACGTGATGGACTACGACCTGAGCCGCGTCATCCCGGACCCCACCCTGACCTTGGAACACGGAGCCATCGAGCCCTGGACCAAGCCCGCGTACCGGAAGTTTCTGGAGCGCCTGAAGCGCACCGCCGCCGGGAAGGTCCGTTTTGCGGCGCCGTATCGCGAGCTCACTCCCGCCGAGCGCGAGATCGTGATGCGCGAGGTGCAGCGGTTTTTCGAATAACTGGAGCGGAAGAAGTACAAGATGCACGTACGGGTGTTCCTGAGCCGCTACCGGGGCTACGCGACCTGCCCGGAGTGCGCCGGTGGGCGACTGCGGCGCGAAGCCCTGAATGTGCGCTTGGGCGGGAAGAACATCGGCGAGGTGGCGGCCCTGAGCCTGGAGCAGGCCCGGGCGTTCTTCGACTTGCTGGAGCTAAGCCCGGAAGAAACCGCCATCGCCCAGAAGGTGCTTGATGAGATCCAGCGGCGGCTCCGGTTCCTGAACGACGTCGGCCTGGAGTACCTCACCCTGGACCGGCTGGCGTCGACGCTCTCGGGCGGCGAGGCGCAGCGTATCCAGCTGGCCACCTCGCTCGGGTCCCGCCTGGTGGGCGCGTGCTATGTACTGGATGAGCCTTCTATCGGTCTGCATAGCCGCGATACCGGGCGCCTCATTCGGATCTTGGAGGAGCTGCGGGACCTGGGCAACACCATCCTGGTGGTGGAGCACGACCGCGACGTCATGCACGCGGCCGACTACATCGTGGACCTGGGACCGGGGGCGGGCGAGAACGGCGGCCAGGTGGTCTTTGCCGGCGACTACGACCAGCTTACCTCGAACGGCGGCGGCTCGCTGACGGGCCGCTATCTGACCGGGGAGATGAAGATCCCGGTGCCGGAGGGGCGGCGGAAAATCGACCGCAAGCAGCAGGTGCGCTTCCTGGGGGCCTTCGCCCACAATCTGAAGGCCATCGACGTGGCCATCCCGCTGCACGCGCTGGTGGTGGTGACCGGCGTCTCGGGGTCCGGCAAGTCGTCGCTGGTGCATGACGTCATCTACCAGGGCTTCCGCGCCCAGCACAATCAGCCCGGCGCGTTCGGGGAGGACGCCGCCGAGGGGCAAGACGACAACGCCCCGCGCCTGGAGTGCCGGCGGATCGAGGGGGCCAACCTGGTCCAGCAGGTGATCCTGGTGGATCAGTCGCCCATCGGGCGGACGCCGCGGTCCAACCCTATTACTTATATTAAGGCGTTCGACGCCATTCGCGAAGTCTTCGCCTCCATGCCGGAGGCGCGCAAACGCAACTACTCGCCCGGGCACTTCTCGTTCAATATCCCGGGCGGACGCTGCGAAACCTGCCAGGGCGACGGCACGGTTACGGTGGAGATGCAGTTTCTGGCCGACGTCGAGCTGGTCTGCGAGGACTGCAAGGGGAAACGCTACAAGTCGAGCATCCTGGACATCCGGTACCAGGGGCGCAACGTCCACGACGTGCTGCAGATGACGGTCCGGGAAGGGCTGGCGTTCTTCGGCTCGCACCACAAGGTCACGCACAAGCTGAAGCTGCTGGCCGATATCGGCCTCGGATACCTGCGGCTGGGACAGTCGGCGACGACGCTGTCGGGAGGCGAGGCCCAGCGGGTGAAGCTGGCCGCCCACCTGGCCCAGGCCCGCTGCGACCGCACCCTGTACATCTTCGACGAGCCCACCACCGGCCTCCACTTCGACGACATCGCCAAGCTGTTGGCGGCCTTCCGGAAGCTGATCGCCAGCGGCGGGAGCGTCCTGGTGATCGAGCACAACCTGGACGTGATCAAGACCGCCGACTGGGTCATCGACCTGGGCCCGGAGGGCGGCGACGGCGGCGGTCGCATCGTGGTGGAAGGCACCCCGGAGGAAGTGGCGGTTTGCGAGGCATCCTATACGGGCAGATTCCTGCGGGCGGCGCTGAAGATTTGAGGATTTGAGAATTGCAGCAAGCCGCGGCTTCGTCTGAAATTCTCAAATCCTCCAATCCTCCAATTCTCAAATTCTTCGGCGGGGTAGAATTAGATTGGTGCCTATCCTCGCGTCCCTGGTGTTGCTGCTGGCGTTGCAGTTGGCGGAGGCGGGCCGCGCCCTGGAGCAGGAGAAGTACGCCGACGCCGTGCCGCTGCTCGAAAAGGCCCTGGCCGCCGACCCCGCCGATTACCGCGCCCGCTTCAACCTGGCCTTTGCCCTCACCCAGCTCCAGCGCGACCGGGAAGCCGTGGAACACTACGCCAAGGTGGTGGAGCAGCAGCCGGACCTGGTCCCGGCGCGGCTCAACCTCGGGATCCTGCTCTTGCGGCAGAAGCAACCGGCGGCGGCAGCGCCCCACCTGGAGGTGGCGGCTGAGAAGAAGCCTCAGGATTTCCGAGCGCGGTTCTACCTGGCGGAGGCCCTGCTGGGAGCGGGCCAGCACGACCGCGCCGCAACGGCCTACCGCCAGGCTCTGGAGCTCGACGCCAAATCCGCCGCGGCCACCTTGGGCCTGGGCCGCACACTGGCACGGACAGGGCAGCTCGACGCCGCGCGGGAGCACTACCTGGGCGCCATCGCGCTCGACCCCGAGTTCCGCGACGCTCTGCTGGAGCTGGGCGAGCTGCTGGAGCAGAAGCAGCAGTCTGCGCAGGCCCTCGAGCTGTACCTGGAATTCCTGAAGACCAAGCCCGACGCGGTGGCGGTACGGGAGCGGGCGGGGGTCCTGCTGCTCCAGCAGAAACGCTATGACGAGGCCATCCAGCAGCTCGAGGAGGCGGTGAAGCAGAACCCGACCGCGGCCAACCAGGCGGCCCTGGCCCAGGGCTACGCGGTGACGAAGCAACCCTCCAAGGCCGTGCCGCTGCTGCGGGCGGCGGCCGCCACGGAGCCGAACAGCCCCGAGTTGCGTTTCCGCCTGGGTACGGCGTTGCTCGAAACCGGCGACTGGAACGCCGCGGCCAAGGAGTTCTTCACGGTGGTGGAGAAGCAGCCGAACCATCTCGAAGCCTGGAACGGGATTGGGTTCGCGCTGTACCGGGCGGATAACTTCCCTGGGTCCCTGAAGGCCCTGGACCGCGCCCGGCAGCTCGGCCCCGAGCCGCCCGGCAACCACTACCTGCGGGCCATCATCCTGGATAAGTTTCAGCAGTATCCGCCGGCCCTCGAAAGTTACCAGCGTTTTTTGGCCGAGGCCGGCGGGCGCTATCCCGACGACGAGTTCAAGGCCCGCCAGCGGGTCCGGATCATCACCAACATGCTGAACAAGCGCCGATGAACGGGTTGCTGACAATGTGGCTGCTGCTGGCCTCGCCCGTCGAGGGCGACTTCGTCCGGCAGGCGCGGCAGTCCCTGACCCAGGCTGAACTGGCGGTCAACCAGGCCGGCGACGCCTGCAAGGCCGGCGACTGGGAGAAGTGCAACGCCCTGCTCGAGGGGGGGCAAAAGGGCGTGGAGCAGGCCCTGGAAGCCCTCCATAAGACGGGGATCAACCCCCGGAAGAGTCCCCGCCATTTCAAGGATGCCGAGATCCGCACCCGCAAGATTCTGCGGGCGCTGCGGAACCTGGTGGCCTATATCCACCCGGACGATCTGAACCACTACGAGACGGTGGTGAGCCGCGTCTCCGATATCAACGACCAGCTCCTTTCGAGTATCCTGGAGAAGAAAAAGAAGTGAGGCGGCGTATGCGAGTCGTAGGCATTCTATTGCTGCTGGCGGCCGCGGCTTGGGCCCAGGTGCAGCGCGATTTCCTCAGCGAGGACGAGGCCGATCAGATCCGCCTGGTCCAGGAGCCGAACGAGCGGCTCTTGCTCTACGCGAAGTTCGCGCGGCTGCGGCTGGAGCTGGTGAAGCAGACCCTGGCCGTGGACAAGCCCGGCCGGTCGCGGCTGATTCATAACAACCTCGAAGACTACAGCCGGATCGTCGAGGCCATGGATAACGTCATCGACGACGCGCTGGCACGCAAGGTGGACGTCCAGAAAGCCGTGGCTCTCCTGGTGGACTACGAGAAGAAATTCCTGGCGACGCTCGAGGAATTCAACGCCAAGCCCGCCAAGGACCGCTACCTCTACGAGTTCGTGCTCAAGGACGCCCTGGAAGCGACCCAGGACAGCCTGGAAGAGTCGCAGCACGACCTTCGCGCCCGCACCGAGCGGGTGCTGGACGAGGACCGCACGGAGAAGAAGAAGATCGAGTCGATGATGACGGTCAAGGACCAGCAGGAGCGGAAAGCAGCCGAGAAAAAGGAAGAAAAGCAGGCCCGCAAAGCTCCCACCCTGCGCCGCAAGGACGAGAAGCCCCCCGAGGAGCGACGTTAAGAAACCGCAGATGAACGCCGATAAGATCCTGGTCTCTCTGCGTTCATCGGCGTTCATTGGCGGTTCCCAAAAGGTATTATTTCTTCTCCGCCACCGCAAGCTGTTCCAGCACGGGCCGAGCCAGCTTCTGCAGTTCTCCAAACGCCTGCAGATAGCTCTGAAATTCCCGATTCAGCTCCAGCGCTTGCTCGGGGTTCAAACGCGCCCTCAGGATCATGTCCCGCAGGTGCACGGGATGGGGTAATATGGCTTCGTCCTGCAGTTCCTCCAGGGCGGTTTGCGGATCATAGTGGTACATGACGGGAGGTTACCATGGCGGACCTGGAAATACGACCCACCTTGCGCTTTGTCATTTTGGGATACCTGGCGGTAGCCGTGTTGCTGGTGGCGGCCGTAGTCTGGTGGAACATGGTGGGCACTCAACTGACGCTGGGGGCGGTCGCGGTAGCGGCGCTGTTATTCGTTTGGCCGGCCACCCGCCATCTGAAATGCCGGCGCGTCCGCTGCAAGCTGGAAGGCGCCAACCTGCGCTATGAAGAGGGACTAGTGTCGACCACGGTGAAGACGATCCCGCTGGCCAACATCCAGGACGTCACCGTGCGGCGCGGCGTCGTGCAGCGGATCTGGGGCCTCGGCGACATCCGTATCGAGGCCGTCGGCTCCGGCGCGGCCGTGGAGATCGACAATGTGGAAAACCCACAGCCGTTGGCCGATCGCATCCTGGCGGCGCGCGGGACGGCAACCGGGCAATCCCGGGTAGCGCCGTCGTCGTAAACTCTCGCCCGGACGGTCGCGCTATCCCGGGGCATCCCCGAAGATTCCGATGTTGAGATCCACAAATCCCCCGTTGATCACGCTGGGGCCTCGGAGCGTGATGACCGGCTTCAGCGCGCCCGCCCCCGCCGCCTGCTGCAGAATGGACTCGTGAAAGCGGCGCTGGACGGTCTTGCGGAGCTTGCGCCGGATGATCGGCTTGAGCAAGCCCAGCAGCACCTCTTGCCGCTTGCGGTCGGCGTCGATGGTGAGGGAACTCGTATCGATGGTCAGCGTGTCGTCCGGGGTCTCGTCGTCCGGCAGGCTCGTCACCGGAGTCCAAACGGGGATATCGACCGGCGCCACACGAAACCGGTAGTCGAGCGTGAAACGCGTGTTGAAGACCCCATCGTGCAGAGCATGGCCGAAGAGGCGCAGGTCGTTCCCCAGGAAATCGAGATCCAGGCGGTCGAAGGTGGTCTTTTCCTCGGTGAACGGCACCGCTGGTGCGAAGGCGCCGAACGTGGCTTCTGCTATGCGATCCGTGCCCTCGATGACGAGGAGACGTTGCTTGCTGTCCAGCGTCCGTGCATTGCTGCGGGCGAAGACTTTGCCGGAGGCGTTGAGGAGCCGGAGGGCATAGCCGTTGCCCGTGTTGGCGGTGAAAGTGGCGGTGTGAGCGGCGTCGACTGCCGTCAGCGGGACGGTCTGAAGCGGGTCAATATGGCCGCTAAGCTCCCGGTCGGTATACGGAGGACCGTGAAAGATCTCGCACCGGTACGTGCTTGGGTTCAGGGTGACGATGCTGAATTGGAGCGTCAGAGACATAGTGGCAGCTTAACATTTCAGCGATCCCCTGAAAAGAGCTACGGCAGATCCAGCTCAATCCGCTTCGTTCCCGCGTCAATCGCCGTGATCCGGAAGGAGCGGACCTGTCCCGGCTGCAGCGCTTCCCCGCCCGCGGAGACAGCAGCCACCGGCGCTTCCCGCTTCCAGACCGCAGCCAACTGCGCCGCCAGGCTGCCCGAGGGCGCCGCCTCGGCTACGCCGGTCAGCCGATAGAGCCCGCTGACGCCTTCCCCCAACTCGACGCGGGCCTGGCCACTCTCCACGCGGGCCACGCGCCCGGTGACCTGATCCCCGACTTGGTGCTCGCGGATGTAGTCGTCGGTCTCATCCGGCTCGAGCTGCTTCATGCTGACCTTGACCCGCTTCTTCTCGCGGTCGAACTCGGTGACGATGACGCGGACCTTCTGGTCCTGCTTGAGGACCTCGTTCGGATGATTGAGGCGCCGCTCGGCGGTGATGTCGGAGATGTGCAGAAGGCCTTCGATGCCTTCGGCCAGCTCCAGAAAAGCGCCGAACTTCTGCATGCTGCGGACCGTCCCCTCGATCACTTTGCCCACGCCGAAACGTTCGGCGGCGTCGTCCCAGGGGTCGCCCAACGCCTGCTTGAGTCCGAGGGCGACGCGGCGCTCGTTCAGACTAATGCCTAGCACTACGGTCTCGACTACGTCGCCCACCTTCACGACATCCTTGGGATGATGGACGCGCCGGGCCCAGGACATCTCGGAGATGTGGATGAGGCCTTCGATGCCCGGTTCCAGCTCGACGAAGGCGCCGAAGTCCAGGAGCTTGGTGACGGGCCCGCGGACGCGATCGCCCACGGCGAGGCGATCGGTAATCGTGGTCCAGGGGTCCGGGCTAAGCTGCTTGATGCCAAGCGCGACACGGGTCTTGCCGCTGCCCCGCTCCACCGAAAGGATCTTGACCTCCACCTGCTCGCCCGTCTGGAGGAACTTCTTAGGATCGGCGACGCGGCTCCAGGACATGTCCGAGGCGTGCAACAGGCCGTCGATGCCGCCCAGGTCGACGAACGCGCCGAAGTCGGTGAGGCTGCGCACCGTGCCCCGCATGACGGCGCCGGGCTGCAGCTCCTGCAGCCGCTGCTCGCGGGCCACCAACGCCTCCTCTTCGAGGACGGCGCGGCGGTCGACAATGATGTTCTCGTCCTCCACGTCGAGCTGCAGGATGCGGCAGCGGATCTCCTGGCCGATCAGGGCTTCGACGTCCACCTGCTCACGGCAACCCGAACGAGAGGCGGGCAGGAAGGCCTGGGCGCCCACGTCGACACGCAGGCCGCCTTTGACGGCCTCGGTCACGCGGCCGGCGATGATCTCCTTGTTGTCGAAGGCGCGCTGCAGGGCGCTCCAGTCGCGCGGCCGCTCGGCGATCACGGCCGACAGCAGCAGGTAGCCCTCGGAGTCGCGTCCGACGATCGTGATCAGCAG
>JBGOUV010000388.1:0-6458 GCA_041477815.1 Terriglobia bacterium
CATGAACGAGCAGGCCCGCTTTGAGCTACCGCCTAACCAGGGCACGCACCCGGCCGCCCAAGAACCGGGCGGCGGGTGAGGCCCAAGCCGTTAGCCAGCGAGGACTGAGGTACCATCAAGGATCATGGAACGACTCTCAAGCAGTTTGCTTCCGGCTTGGGCGGCCGTAGCTTTGTTCACCGCGTGCACCATGCCAAGGGGCGTTCCCACCGCACGGGAGAACAAGGCCGGACAGGCCGAGCTGGGGCGGCGAGCATCTGGTCACGAGGACCCCACGGCCGGGCGGACTTATTTGTCCATTCGATTTGAAGACTTGAATTGGAAGAAATTAGAGGATTGGGGAGAGGATTCCCCGGAGATAGCCATCCTGCGCGTGGACCCGAAGATGCAAGCCACGCAACTTTTGATCCGGCATCCAAGGGCCATGCATATCCGGCGGCACTGGCACAGCGCCAACGAGACCCATACCATCCTCAAGGGAACCTACATTTTCGAGTGTGACGGCAAGCGCGAGGAGTTGGGCCCCGGCTCGTTCAACTATCTTCCCAGTGGGATGATCCACGAGGCTTGGACGCCAGACGACGGCATGTTCTTCATCACGGTGGATGGAGCCTGGGACGTCAACTGGGTGGATGGCCCACCAAAGCGACCAGAACCAAGAAGGAAGAGAGAAGCTGGCAGATGAGGTCGTCCGAACTCGGCTAACGAAGCGCTGCGAGCGACGGCCAAAACCAGGCCGCGCCAACCGGTTAGGCACATCAGGAGAGGTCCATGCAGACACCGAACACTGAGTCATGGGTGAAGATACTCACGCTGGTGGGAGCAGCAGTAGCCTTCATCTGGGGGGCCTATCAGTTCTTGTCGAACCAGCGCAGCCAATCTGAAACCCGAAGAATCGAAGCAACGCGGCCCTTCCTCGATCGTCAGCTCAAGCTGTACACCGAGGCAACGCAAGCGGCCGCCAGAATTTCAACGTCCTCTTCCAAAGACGAGATCGCTTCCGCGAAGCAGCGTTTTTGGTCTCTCTATTGGGGGGAGTTGGCGTTAGTCGAGGACAAGCGCGTCGAAGCGGCAATGGTCGAGTTGGGACGTGCCATCGAACAAGGCAGCGTTGGCAAGGAAGTTCAAGGCCTTTCGTTAAACCTCGCGCATGCATGTCGAGACTCATTGGCTGAGTCATGGGGAGTGCAGCAGTGGCGAAATCCGCATCAACCGGTGTCACAGTGATGGTTACGCCTAACGAAGGCATCACCCGGCCGCCCACAAACCGGGGGGCGGGTGATGCCTGAGCCGTTATCCCCTCCTTCAAGAAACAGGCTCTGGATTGGCTGGACCGGCGTTTGAGGAACGAGCCAGTTGGCTGGTGGAGCTGGTAAAGGTGGACCCGCGGCTGGACCGCCTGCGCGGGGAGGCGCGGTTCCAGGATCTGTTGCGGCGGATGAAGATGTCGCCGGCTACTTCGCGATAACGCGGGCGAAGATCTTCTCGATCGGGAGGCTCAGGCCGGGGAGCAGGTCGGGTTCCTGGAGGGCTTGGGGGGCGGTCAGCTCCCGGATGTCGCCGTTGCGACGGTGGGCCATGATCGAGCGGGTGTCGGTGTAGAGGGCCCAAACCGCGGTAGCGCCGGCGGGGAGGTATTGTCCGGCCTTGCGATGGAGGTCGGTGGCGGATTCGCTGGGGGAGACGACTTCGACGGCGAGGTCGGGAGCGCCTACCAGGACTCCGCGCTCGACGCGCATGGCCTGGAGGCGGGTCGTATGAATCAGGCAGAGGTCCGGGGCGCGGACGGTGTCGGGCGCGAGGCGGAAGCCGGTGTTGGTGGAGATCACAAAGTCGAGGCCCCACTGGTCGCGGTGCGCGAGGAGCAGGGCGGCTAGTTCGAGGGTTGTGGCGCCGTGGCCAAAAATGGGATTCGCGTCTAAGATCAGCATCCCCTCGTCCAGCTCGCGCCGCACGCTTTCCTGGTCGGGAAGGTCCATGAACTGCTCAAAGGTGAGGACGGACGTCTGGGTTGCCACGGTCAGATCTTACCACACGGCCAGCAGGTAGACCCGCTCGGGGCGGCGGCGAAAGACGTGGAAATAGTAGCGGGAGCCGTGGAAGGAGCACTCGTAGAAGTCGGGCCGGCGGGGATCGGGATCGACAGGCAGACCGCGCCGTAGACCCAAGGCGAGCTCCCGAGGGGCGTTATCGCGGGGCTGGCCACGCCGGAAATCGATTACCCGAGCAGTGGGAAGCTCCAGACACTCCTGCTCCAAGATTGAGGGTGTCGCTGTGGTCAAGATCACCTCCGAGCTTCTCCCTATTAGACGTTGTCGCCCGCCTCTCGGTTCCGGGAAAGTGCCACGCCGCCGACCGGAGAAGTACGGTAGCGTACTGCGTGCTACCATGGGCGCAGATGGAAGACAGTTCGTTTACGTTCCGGCTGTTGTTCCTGCCGGTGCTTCTGGGAATCAACAGTTTCTTTGCGGCCGCGGAAGTGGCGCTGGTGTCGGTGCGCCAGACGCGGATGCGGCAGTTGGCCGAGGCGGGAGACGCGCGGGCGCGGGCGGTGCTGGGGTTGCGGGAGAACCCGGACCGGCTGCTGTCGGCCCTGCAGTTGGGGGTCACGCTGGCCAGTCTGGGTCTGGGATGGGCCGGTGAGGATACCGTCTACCGGCTGATCACCGCGCTGCTGCCGCCGATCGTGTTTCCGCACTCGGTCCAGGCGCTGCACGCCGCGGCGTTCACGCTGGCCTTCGGAATCATTACCTTCCTGCATATGGTGATCGGGGAGGTGGTGCCGAAGAACCTGGCCCTGGAGCGGACCGAGCGGCTGGCGCTGGCGGTGGGGCTGCCCCTGGAGTGGTTCGTGCGGACCACCCACTTTTTTGTGCGGGTGGTGGAGAACGCCGCCACCGGGCTGTCGCGGGTGCTGGGCCTGAAAGGAGTGCAGGCGGGGGCGGCGCATTCGGCCGAGGAGCTGAAGCTGATTGTCAGCGCCAGCCGGCGCCATGGGGAGCTGGGGTCGTCGCAGGAGGACATGCTCCATAACGTGATCGACTTCTACGATTTGACGGTGCGGCAGGTGATGGTGCCGCGCAACGAGATCGTGTCGGTGCCGGTGGAGGCGGGCCTGGAGCGGGTGATCCGGGTGCTGGTGGAGCAGCAGCACTCGCGGGTGCCGGTGTACGAGGGGTCGCCGGAGCATACCATCGGGGTACTGTATGGAAAAGATCTATGGCCGCTGTGGCAGGAGCAGCGGCGGGCGCTGCTGGCGGGCCGGCCGTTGCGGGAGTTCCAGTTGCGGTCCATGATTCATCCGCACAAAGTCGTGCCGGAAACCAAGCCCCTCGATCAGATGCTGGCCGAGTTCCAGGCCGAGCGGTATCACATGGCTATGGTGGTGGATGAGTTTGGAACCATCGTGGGCCTGGTCACGGTGGAGGACGTGCTGGAGCAGATCGTCGGGGAGATTCGGGATGAGCACGACCTGCCGGAGCCGGCGCGGGCGGCGTCGGAGGATGCGCTGGTGGAGCTGGACGGGATCACCAACGTGCGCGACCTGGAGAACCTCTACGGCATCGAGCTGCCTTACGACGCCGGGTTCCAGACGCTGGCCGGATTTCTGCTGCACAAGCTGGGGGTGATCCCCCAAGGCGGCGAACAGGTCGACCACGACGGGCGAAGGTTTACCGTGGTGGCGATGGACGGGCACCGCATCGCCCGGGTGCGCGTGGAGCGAACTGCGCTACAATCCGAATCTCATGCCTGACTTCCGTGCGGGCGAGTACGGGCCGAAGATCGCCGGCATCCTGGGGCTGGCGGGAGACGGTCACCGGCTGCTGGGGCTGGTGGGAGGAGCGTGCGTGTCCGAGGAGGCCCGGGAGATGGTGCGGGCCGCGGACCTGGTTCCGCCCGTCCGGTGCGGGTTGTTTCTGTATTTGTCATGCCTGGACGAGGCGCACCGGATCGCCCAGGAGATCCAGTCGGCCACGGGCAGTTACTGGCATGGCATCCTGCACCGTCAGGAGCCTGATTTCGAGAACGCGGCGTACTGGTTCCGGCGGGTGGGGCGACACGAGATTTTTGCAGCGTTGCGGGAGGCGGCGGCGCAGATTCTACCGGAGCGCTTCGGCGGCGCCAAGTGGGATCCGTTTGCTTTTATCGATGCCTGCGAAGAGGTACACCGGCGGCCGGAGGGAAAGCTGCGGGGGGCGCTCCTGGAGATACAGCGGGCGGAGTGGCAGTTGCTGTTTGATCATTCCTTTCGGCGGGCGGCGGAATGAACCTCCTGAGAAGCCTGTTCGTGGCGGGATTGACGCTGCTGTGCGGGAGCTGTTGGGAGGCGCCCTACGACCTGATCGTCAGTGGCGGGCGGGCGCTGGACGGAAACGGCGGGCAGGCGGGGAGGGCCGATGTGGGGGTACGGGGCGGGAAGATAGTAAGAGCAGCAGTACCTGGCAGGAATACCGTACGTGATCGTCAACGGCGCCATGACCCTGGAGAACGGCCGCCACACCGAAGCTTGGGCGGGCCGTGTCGCGTATGGACCGGGTAAGAAGTAAGGTCCTGATCCTCTTCCTCGCCGCCGGGGCGGTGTACTGGAACTCCCTGGACGGGGAGTTTGTGTTTGACGACACGTCGATCGTCCGGAACAACCCGCAGATTCGCAGCCTGGCGCCGGAAAATCTGAGGCGGATCTTCGGGTCGCACTACTGGCAGACGGCGGCGGGGCAGGGAGGACTGTACCGTCCGGTGGTAGTGTGGTCGTATGCGTTGAACTACGCGGTGGGGCAGTCGGACCCGTGGGGGTACCACTTGGTCAACGTGCTGCTCCACGCGCTGAACGCGGTGCTGGTGTTCCTCATCGTGCAGGAGTTGTTCGGCCAGGGGACCTTTGCCTTCTGGAGCGGGTTGTTGTTCGCCTTGCATCCGATTCATACTGAGGCGGTGGCGTACGTGGTAGGGCGGGCCGAGTGTCTGGCCGCGCTATTTTTTCTGGCGGCCTGGTGGTGCTACCTGCGGGGGCGTTGGGCGGCGGCGGCCGGGGCCTTTCTGCTGGCGGCGCTGAGCAAGGAAAGCGCGCTGACGTTCCTGGCGGTGCCGGTGTTGAGCGACCTGGTGCGAGGCAAGAGGGGAGAGTGGAAGGCGTACGGGTCGCTGGCGGCGGCGGCGGCGCTGGTCCTGGCGCTGCGGTATGCCGTACTGGGAGGCATAGCGCCGCTGGCCATCAGCGCCGGCTCGAATCCGCTGGCGGGAGTCGGGGCGGCTGCGCGATTGCTGACGGCGACGGCGGTACTGGGAAAGTACTTGTGGCTGCTGGTGTGGCCGACGGCGTTGTCGGCGGACTACTCGTTCCAGCAGATCCCGCCGGTGGCCTCGCCGTGGACGGCCTCCTTCCTCTGGGGCTGCTGGGGCTGGCGGCGGTGGTGGCGGGAACGGTGTGGGCCTGGCGGCGGTCGAAACCGCTGTTCCTGTGCGGGGCGTTCTTCCTGGCGACGTTTTCGCTGACGTCGAACTTCCTGCGGCCGATCGGGACGATCATGGCGGAGCGACTGCTGTATCTGCCGTCGCTGGGGTTCACCTGCGCTGTGGCGTACGGCGTGGCGCAGCTGGGCCGGAGGCAGATGGCGGCGGTGGCGCTCGCGGTGCTCTACGCGGGTCGGACGGTATCGCGCAATGCCGATTGGCACGACCATATAACGCTGTTTTCGAGCGCGGCCGAGGTGTCGCCGAACAGCTCGCTGGTGCAGGCCAACCTGGCCAATGCGCTGCTGTATCAGCGCGGCGACGCGGCCGGGGCGGCACGCCACGCCCTCGAGGCCATCCGGATCGAGCCAGGCGATCCCGCGGCGTACCTGACGCTGGGGGACGCGCTCGTGAAGCTCGGCGATCTGGCGCAGGCGGTGAAGGCCTATGCGCGGGTGGAGCAGCTGGCGGCGGGGAGCGCCGGGGCGCTGGAGGCGGCGCGGCGAAGGGAGGCGGTGGAGCGGCGGTTGCGATAGCACAGTTGGAGAGAGAGAGTTGACGGATGTAACGCGATACGTTACACTATCGAAAGAGCGGTCCGTGATCCAAACGTTTGGGCACAAGGGGTTAAGGGAACTCTTTGAACGCGGCAGCCATCGCGGCGTCGGAGCCGCTTTGGCGGGGCGGATTACGCGCCTGTTGGACCGGTTGGACGCTGCCGCGGTGGTGGAGGACATGGACCTTCCAGGGTTCCATCTGCACCAGTTGAAGGGCCACCGAAAGGGAACCTGGAGTATCCGAGTCAGCGGGAACCGGAGAATTACATTCCGGTTTGAGAGCGGCGATGCATACGACGCAGATCTGGAGGATTACCACTAATATGAAGTGCGGACCTAGAAAGAGAAGGCCGACACATCCCGGCGCGCTGTTGCGGGAGGATGTGCTCCCCGCGGCAGGGCTCACGCAGACGCAACTGGCCGGGATTCTGGGGGTGTCGCGGCGGACGG
>JBGOUV010000432.1:0-5585 GCA_041477815.1 Terriglobia bacterium
CATCATCTGGAGCGGCTCGGCCAACCGCGTCGGCCGCCGCATCTCGCAGGCTTTCCAGTCGCTGCCCCACTCGCTGCTGCCGACGCAATCGCTGGTCGACGCCTATCTTGGCCGGATACACTCGGGGGACTGGCTGGTGCTGGCGGGCTGGTGCGTGGTGGCGCTGGCCTTCGGCATGATCCAGTTCCGGGTCAGTTTCCGCTTCGATACGGCCGCCGCCCGCACCGAGCTGCTCAGCTCGGGGCAGGAGGGCACGAGCTGGGTCGACCGCCTCTACTATCTCCCCAGCCGCTTACTCCCCGACCCGCTGGCGGCCATGGTCGGCAAGGAGCTGCGCTACGTTCTGCGCAGTCCCCGCTTTCGGTTTCTGTTTCTGATGGGATGCTCGTTCGGCGTGGTGGTGTGGCTGCCGTTCGCCATCCGGCGCGGGGGACCGGCAGGCGGCCCTCTGCAATCCAGTTTCCTGGCCCTCCTCAGCCTCTACGCCCTCATGCTCCTCGGCCAAGTGACCTTTCTGAACTCCTTCGGTTTCGACCGCTCGGCGGCCCGCTATTTCTACTGGATGCCTATTTCAGCAACCCAGTTGCTGGTGGCCAAGAACCTGGTGGGCGGGCTGTTTGTGACGCTCCAGGTGCTGGTGCTGGCGTTTATCTGCTTCATCCTGGGCGTGACCATAGGCCCGTGGCAGGTTCTGGAGGCCCTGGGGGTGGCGGCGATTGCCTCCGTTTACATGGCCGCGATCGGCAATCTGACTTCGGTGGTTTTTGCCGCCGGCATCAGCCCGGAACGGGTTTCGCGCGCGGGGGGCGGGCGGGGCGTACAAGGCCTGATCGTCGTGCTCTACCCACTGCTGATTTCACCGCTGCTGGCCGCCTACTTCACCCGCTACTTCTGGCACACGCTGCGTGGTTTTGCCTTGCTCCTGGGCATCGCGGCTTGCGGCGCGGTCGTTCTTTACGCCGCTACCTTGCCGCTGGCCTCGCGCCTCGCTTGGGTCCGCCGGGAGGAACTGCTCACCGATCTGTCGCGCGGCGAAGGGCCCCTGGTCACCGACTGACCGCTCGGCTATCCCACCGATACCGCTCCACGATCTCGTCCACCGGTCCCGACGCCGCCACGCGCCCTTCCAAAAAAAATACCGCCCGCGTGGCCAGCTCCCGCGCCAGTTCTATGTCGTGGCTCACTAGAATCTTGGCCTGTGGCAAGCGATGCAGGATCGACAGCAGCGCCGAGCGGCCGGGAGGATCGAGAAACGTAACCGGCTCGTCCAGAATCAGGATCTGCGGCTCCATGGCCAGCACCCCGGCCAGCGCTACCCGCCGCTTCTCGCCGGCGCTCAGGTGGTAGGGCGCCCGCGCCGCCGCCCCTTCCATGCCCACCAGGGCCAGGCATTCGCGGACGCGCTGCTCCACCGCCGTCTTGTCCAGACCCAAGTTCAGCGGACCGAAGGCCACGTCGTCGAATACGGTCGGCATGAAGAGCTGGTCGTCGGAATCCTGAAACAGGATACCCACCTTCTGCCGGATCGCCGCCAGGTTCTTCTTCTCTACCGGCAGCCCGCAGACTTCGACGGTCCCTTCTCCTTCCAGCAGCCCGACCAGGTGCAGCAGAAAAGTCGTCTTGCCGCTGCCGTTCGGTCCAAACAGGGCCACCGTCTCACCAGGACACAAGATGAAGTCCACCCCGCCCAGGGCCTGGATGCCCTCGTCGTAGCGGTAGCGGAGTCCCGCAACCCGGATCAGCGGTTCCATAGAGCCAGATGCAGGACACCCAGAGCCGCGGCCAAGAGCAGCAAGGAGAGCCACTCGCGGGCGCCGGCGGCCGGCGGATCGAGCAGGATGAAGTGACCCTGAAAGCCGCGCGCCAGCATGGCCCGGTGGATGCGCTCGGCCCGGTCGTAACTGCGGGCGAACAGCACCGCCACGGCGCTCCCGGCGGCCGGCCACGATCGCCCGCCGGCCCGGCACTGGCGCGCCCGGCGCATATGCTGGGCCTGCTCCGAGAGCACGAACAGGTAGCGGTAGAGAAACTGGGCCACCATCAGAAAAAAGCGAGGCGCGCCGAACCACTCCAGGCCTCGCAAGAGGGCGTGCAGGGGCGTGGTGGCCAGCAGCAGCAATACCATATAGGCGGAGAGGTAGCTCTTGCCCAGCAACGCCAGCGCCCTTCCGGGATCCCCGCCGAACAGGTTCAGCGCGGCCACCCCCAGGGCGAACGGCAACACCAGCCCCGCCCGCAGCAGTAATCCCCCCAGCGGAACCCGCGACAGCAGGACCAGCGTAGTAATCAGCAGGCTGTAGCCGCCCAGCAACTCCGGGGAGAGCTGGCGGGTCAGGGCCAGCGAGACCAGCACAGCCAGCGCCGCCGCAATCTTGGCCCGCGCGTCGAGCCGGTGGAGGGGGCTCGGCAGGCGACTCCAGGCGTCCAGGGTAACGTGGTGCACGCTATTTTTTCCGCTTCAGCGTCCGGCCGAAGAGCACTCCAAACCCGTAGAGCAGCACTACCCCCACCAGCCCGGCCGGGACCAACCGCGTCTGGTAAGCGGCGAAGGGAGAGGACGCCGCCGCGGCCTTCCCGCGGGATGCAAAGCCCAGGGACTCCGCCACGTGCTCCAGTCCGTCGGGGGCGGTAGAGGCGACCCAGCCAGCCACGCAACCCAGCAATAGGGCCGCCACACCTACCACTGCAGCCGCCCGCTTCACGCCTCACCTCGAAATACAAACTTCGGGCTCAGCTTCCCGATCGCCTCGACGACCGTCACCGTAATCGCGCCTTCGGCCAGACCTGTGATCGCATGGATCCCCAACATGGAGGCAAACAGCGGCCCGTCGCCGGCCACGTGCGACAGGCTCAGTTGGATGGTCGCCAGGAGCGCTGCTCCAAACACCGACATCCATGCGCCCAGGAACAGCGCCACGCGGCGTGGTCCGCCGGCTACCTTGACCGGCAGATACCCCAGCCACACGCCGGCCACCGCCATGTTCAGGACGTTGGCGCCCAGAGCTGTGACGCCGCCGTCCTGAAAGACCAGCGCCTGCACCACCAGGATGGCCGTCATCACCACGGTCGCGGCGTAAGGGCCCAGCGTAACCGCCAGCAGCGTGCCGCCTACCAGGTGCCCCGACGTTCCCACGCCCACGGGAAAATTGATCATCTGGGCGGCGAACACGAAAGCGCCCATGACGCCCAACAGCGGCGCCCGCGACTCGTCGAAGTGCGCCTGCGTCCGGCGTACGAAGCAGCCCATGATCGGAAGGGCCGCGGCGTCGAGCGTGGCCCACACCGGGGGGGTCAGGAAACCGTCGGGGATGTGCATACCGCCCCCCTACAGTAGCACGATTGGCAAATTCGTGGCACACTGTGGGGACAGGCCTCTGGTCTGTTCCAGCATGGACTCCATCGTCGAACTTCGCGGCGTAGTCAAGCACTTCGGCCCACGCGTGGCCGTCGACCACGTCTCTCTGGCCATCCCGCCAGGCCGGTTCTACTCCCTCCTCGGACCTTCGGGCTGCGGCAAAACCACTACCCTGCGCCTCATCGCCGGGTTCGAGCGTCCCGCCGAAGGCGACGTTTTCATCCACGGCGCGCGGGTGAACGATCTGCCCGCTTACCGCCGCAAGGTCAGCACCGTCTTCCAGAGCTACGCCCTGTTTCCCCACCTGAGCGTGGGGGCCAACGTGGCCTTCGGCTTGCGCCAAGCCGGCGTCGCCGGCGAGGAGATCCGCCGGCGGGTGGCGCAAGCGCTCGAGATGGTACAGCTCCCAACCTACGGCGATCGGCCGATCCAGCAACTTTCGGGGGGCGAAAAGCAGCGGGTCGCCCTGGCCCGCTCCATGGTTCTGGAACCGGAGGTCCTGCTGCTGGACGAGCCCCTGGCCGCCCTCGACCAGAAGCTCCGGCGCGACATGCGGCTGGAGCTGAAGCGGCTGCAGCGCGCCGCCGGCATCACCTTCCTGTTCATCACGCACGACCAGGAAGAAGCCCTCGTTCTATCGGACGCCATCGCCGTAATGCACCGGGGGCGTCTCGAACAGGTCGGAACCCCCGAGGAGATCTATCGCCGCCCGGCCACCCGCTTCGTCGCCGGCTTCATCGGCAGCTCGAACTACATCGGGGGCCTGGTGGCGGGGGGCGGGCCGGTGGAGATTGTGACGGCCGGCGGGCTGCGACTCGTGGCGCCCTGTTCCCAACCTGCGCCGGCCGTGGGAGCTGAGGCGGGTATCCTGCTACGGCCGGAGTTGGTTCATATTGTCAACGGCGCGGTCCCGGACGGCGCCCAACGCCTCACCGGACGCGTCCTGCACACGGTCTTCCTGGGCTCCCATCACGAGGTCACGGTGGAGATGGAGCCGGGGCTGCACCTGACCACGCTCGCCGCGCCGGGGAACGTCCCCGAGCCGGGCGCCACCATCGAGCTGTGGTGGCGTACCGAGGATGGCCTGGCGCTCAGTTGAAGTCCGCGTCCCGAGTGTACACGTTGGCCGCGCCGCAGCCTGGGCAGTGGTAGTAGTCAAGGCAACGCCATCTCCGGCGCACCAGCCCGAGCTGCACCAGCCACTCGGAGGGGTGACCCTGACCGCACCGGATGCAGACGTTGGTGCGCGGCGCCAGGTCCATCGGCTCGGGCACGCGGCCGAAATAGAGTCCCCAGCCATACACACTCGTGCGCGTGTGGAGCCGCCGGTCGAGCGTTCGCAGCGCCCCCGTGACCAGAGCGAGCGGACGCTCCGGGAGGCCGCGAAAGCGCATCTGCCGTCGCAACGAGAGGTCGGTCATATTGCGGCGATTCAGAAAAGGAAACGAACAGTAGAGCGTCCAGGTGGCGACATGCGCCAGCCCGAAATACCACGACAAGGTCTGGGCCAACTCGGCCGGGCGATCGAACAGGTTCACGTGTCCGCCGGCCTTGCGATATACCTTGCGGTAGAGACGGTCGGCGAGCGTGGTGGCGTCGGGGACGGCGACAAAGACGGCGCCCTCGCGCTTGATGACGCGCCCCACCTCCTGCGCGGCCCGCTTCCAGTCCACAAAATGCTCGAGGCTGTGATTCAGGATGGCGGCGTCGAAGCTGCGCGCGGGAAAAGGGAGAGAAGCCGCATCGGCGCGCACCTGGCGGCCGTTGGTCCCGAGCACTTCCGCAATGTCGACACGGACGGTGCGGAACAGGTAGGCTTCCGCCGGGAAGCTGCCGCCTCGCGAGCCGAGGTCCAGCAAGCGGGCGCCCTCGGGCAGATGCTCGAGAATCTCCTCCACAACGGGTCTAGCCGTGCAGCTTTCGGAACGTGGCCAGGCAGCGCTCGGCGGTTTCGAACGGCGGGTAGGCGCTGCCTTCCTGCTCGATCAGGTAATACTCGAGGCCCCCAGTCTTCTCGGCCGCCTGGAAAAGCTTCTTCCAGGGCGCCACGCCTTCGCCTATCAGTACTTTGTAAGCCTTACCGGAAGCGGGGGACCAGTCCTTGCAATGCATAGACACGATGCGGCCGGGATTCTTCTCGATCCAGGCCACCGGGTCGGAGCCGGCGTGGATACAGGTGCCGACGTCGAGCTGCAGCACCACGTCTTTGGTGGTGTGGGCGGCCAGCACC
>JBGOUV010000536.1:0-3746 GCA_041477815.1 Terriglobia bacterium
AGAGCGAGTTCCTCGCCAACATGAGTCACGAGATCCGCACGCCCATGAACGGCATCATGGGTATGACGGAGCTGGTTCTCGACACCGACCTCAACGCCGAACAGCGGGAGTACCTCGGCGCAGTCAAATACTCCGCCGATGCTCTGCTGACGATCCTGAACGACGTGCTGGACTTCTCCAAGATCGAAGCCGGCAAGCTGGAGATGGTCCCCACGGACTTCAGCCTGCGGGATTGCCTGGGCGACGTCCTCCATACGCTCGCCGTCCGCGCCCACGAGAAGGGACTGGAGCTGGCCTGTCACGTGCTCCCCGACACACCGGATGCTCTGGTAGGAGACCCGGGCCGGCTGCGGCAGGTGGTGGTCAACCTGGTGGGCAACGCCATCAAGTTTACCGAGACCGGCGAGATCGTCCTCCGGGTAGCGAAGGAATCGGGGACCACGCTGCACTTCACGGTCGCCGACACCGGCATTGGCGTGCCTGCCGAAAAACAGCAGACCATTTTCGAGCCGTTCGAGCAGGCCGACGGGTCCACCACCCGCAAGTACGGAGGGACCGGGCTGGGTTTGGCCATCTCGGCCAAGCTGGTGGGGATGATGCACGGGCGGATCTGGATCGAGAGTCCCAGGTCGGACCGCAAGGGCGACGAACGGCCGGGGAGCGCGTTTCATTTCACCGCGACCTTCGGCTTCCGCCCGGGCCTCGCCGCCGCAACCACACCGCCCCCGCCAGCCGACTGGAAGGATTTGCCCGTCCTGATCGTGGACGACAACGCCACCAACCGGACGCTGCTGGTCGAGATGCTGCGACACTGGCGCCTGCATCCCACCGCCGTGGACAGCGGCCCGGCCGCGCTGGAGGCGCTGGCGCAGGCTCTGGCTGCGGGGCGGCCCTTCCCGCTCGTCATCCTCGACTTTCATATGCCGGGCATGGACGGTCCCACCCTGGCCGCCCGCATTCGGGAAAACGCCGGGCTGCGGGACACCAAGCTCATGATCCTCACTTCGGCCGGCCTGCGGGGGGATGCCGCCCGTTGCCGCAGTCTGGGAATTGACGCGTACCTGCTTAAGCCCATCAAAGAGTCGGACCTTCTGAAAGCGGTAGGCGCCCTGATGGGCTCGGCGGAGGCGCCGGAGCGGCGGCCCTCCCGGCTCTTGACACGTCACTCCCTCCGAGCGGGCCGCCGCCAGTTGCGTATTCTGCTGGCCGAAGACAACCGGGTGAACCAGAGGCTGACCACCCGCCTGCTGGAGAAGCAAGGGCACCAGGTGCTGCTGGCCGGCGACGGCCGCGAGGCCCTCGCCATTCTGGAACGGGAGCCCGTCGATTTGGTCCTCATGGATGTGCAGATGCCTAATATGGATGGCCTGCAGGCGACCGCCGCGATTCGAGAGATGGAAAAAGGAAGCGGGGCGCATGTCCCCATCGTGGCGGTAACCGCTCACGCCATGAAGGGCGACCAGGAGCGCTGTTTCGAGGCGGGCATGGACGGATATGTATCCAAGCCGATTCAGGCCGGAGAGTTGGAGCAAGCGATCGACCGCTTCTGCGGCGTGGCCGGATAGCTGGATCTACCCCTCGAAGATGAACTGGCGGATGGGATCGAAGATCATCCGCCGGCCACGCACGTAGGCCTCGTCAGCCATGATGCAGGTCACGGCGTGGGCGTAGCCGGCCTCGATCGGAGCGTGGGGTGCGCGGCGGGTGCGCAGGCACTGCAGCCAGTTCTTCATGTGGGGGACGCTCTCGACCGGGGGCATCTGTTTCTCTTCGCCGGTCAATAGCCACGGCTCGCCCCACCTGGTCGCGTCCATCACGCCCCGCGTGCCGAAGAACTTCAGGAAGCTGTTGGCCTCGGTGCCAAAGGTGGTCGAGTAGCGCGCCAGGAAGCCCTCCGCGTACTCCATCGTGACCTCGATCGAGTCGGGCGCGGTGCGGGCGTCCGGCCAGCGGTAGGTGCCGCCCAGAGCGGTGACACGCCGGGGCAGTCCGGCGCCGGTGATGTAGTGCACCAGGTCAACGAAGTGCGCCATCAGTCCGGTGTGCGGACCGCGGGAAAACTCGCGGTACCCGTACCACGCGGTGTATTGGTCCGGATCAAACGGCCGATCCCGGCGATGCATCAGGAAGGCCCGCCAGTCGACGTCGGACTCCTGAATCGGACGCTCGCCGTAGCGGTGCCAGTAGGGTCGCAGGGAGTTGCGCGACTGCTCGATCTTGAAGATGCGGCCCAGCCCGCCGGCGGCCACCAAGGCCCGCGCCGCCGCGGAGCTGGGGAAGCTGCGCACCTGCGTGCCGCACTGCACCACGCGCTCCCGCCGCCGCACGGCGTCCATCGCGTCCAGCAGCTCGCCCATCCCCATGGCCAGAGGTTTTTCCACGTAGGCGTCCTTGCCCGCCTGGGCCGCCCCGAGGAGCTGCGCGCAGTGCTGGTGGTCGGGGGTGGCGATGATAACCGCGTCCACCTCCGGCAGCGCCCAGAGGTCCTGATAGTGCACGAACTGACGCGGCGCGGCGGCGGTTGTGGCGCGCACCACTGCGGCCGCCCTCTCCCGCTGCGGGCGCCAGGTGTCGCAGACGGCGCGGACCTCCACCTTCTCTTCGGCGCCAAACTGGAGCACTTCGCGCAGCAAGGCCGTCCCTCGCTCGCCGCATCCGATGATCCCGATCCCGATTCTCTCATTGGCTCCGACCGCGACACCCGCTCCCGCCGCCACCGCTCCCACAAATTCCCGACGATTCATAGCGCACTCCTCCGCTCCCTCCACTTAGCACCTGGCGTTCCAATTTCGGCAACTCGATTGCAGGTGTCACCAGCGACGCGCCTTGCAGCCCCGCTTCCTGAACGGTCGCGGTTCGGCGTTGCGACGACAGGAGGAGTTTCGCCATGTTTCTCCGCACCCTCGCGCTAATGACGCTTCTTTCAGGTTTGCTGTCAGCCCAAAACATCAGCAGCTCCCTCACCGGCGCGCTGAAGGATCCCGCCGGGGCCCTCATCCCCAACGCCGGCATCCTGCTGACCAACCAAGCCACCGGCGTGGTTCAAAACACCGCCACCAACGAGGCCGGCCAGTTTGTCCTCTCCGGCCTCCTGCCCGGTACCTACATGGTGGACATTGATGTCCCGGGCTTCCGGCCCTACCAGGTCCGCGATATCGCCATCACCGCCAATGAACGCCGCTCCCTGGGAGACATTGTTTTGCAGGTCGGCCAGGTGCAGGAGCGCGTCCAGGTGACGGCCGAGATCACGCCCGTGCAGACCGCCTCCAGCGAGCGGACGGGCCTGGTGTCGGGCGACCAGGTCCTGAACCTGGCCATCAAGGGACGCGACTTCCTGGGCCTGCTGGCCACCGTCCCCGGCGTGATCGATACGCGGGCCGGCTCCCGCGAAGTAGTCATGACCGGCAACGTGCTCCAGGGCCTGCACATCAACGGCGGGCGCGAGACCTCCATCATGTACGCACTGGACGGCATCTCCGCCGTCGATACCGGCTCCAACACCAGCGTCCACAATGAGCCCAACATGGACTCCATCGGCGAGGTCAAGGTGCTGACCTCCAACTACCAGGCCGAGTACGGCCGCAACTCCGCCGGCACCATCAACGTCATCATCAAGAGCGGCACCCAGGACTTCCACGGCTCCGGATACTGGTACTACCGCCACGAGACCCTCAACGCCAACAACTTCTTCCTGAACCGCACCGGCACCGCCAAGCCGGTCTACCGCTTCAACTCGGGCGGCTACT
>JBGOUV010000298.1:0-8592 GCA_041477815.1 Terriglobia bacterium
GCTGCAACTGGACCAATCCCGCCTCCGGGAACATTTGGTGCAGCAGGAGAAGATGGCCGCCCTGGGGGCCCTGGTCGCCGGCATCGCCCACGACATGCATACTCCCATCGGCACCATGACGTCGAACAGCGATATTCTGAGCCGGTCGCTGGGCCGGCTGCGGGAGCTGATTGCCGGCGAAACCTGCCCGGAGTCATTCCGCAATAATCCGGAGCTGGTGCGGGTGGTCAAGATCGTCGATGAGATCACCAAGATCAACCAGTTGGCCTCCGACCGCATTATCAGCATCGTGCGCAGCCTGCGGAATTTCGCGCGCCTGGACGAAGCCGAGGTCCGCGACACCAATCTGCACGAGTGCCTCGACAGCACCCTGACCCTGGTCCACCACGAGCTGAAGAACCGGATCACGATCCAGAAGGAGTACGGCCAGATTCCCCCGGTCCCCTGCCACGCCAACCAGATCAACCAGGTGTTCATGAACATCCTGGTGAACGCTTCCCACGCCATCCAGGGAAACGGGACGGTGACCATCCGCACCTTCCGGGACGGCGAGTGGGTCAAGGTCCAGATCGCCGACACCGGTTCCGGCATCCCGGCCGAGAACCTGCACCGCATCTTCGACACCGGCTTTACCACCAAAGGCGCCGGGGTAGGGACCGGCCTGGGCCTGGCCATCTGCTCCAAGATCATGCAGGATCACCACGGCAAGATCGAAGTCGAGAGCGAAGTCGGACGAGGCACAACATTCACCCTCCGTTTGCCGGTAGAATGGAAGACTCCCCAGCCGGAGAGCGATGACAGACAACCCTGACAGACAGCCGATCATCCTGATAGTGGACGACGAAGAGATGGTGCTGATCAGCATCAAGTCGTTCCTGATGCTGGAGACCGAGTACGAAGTGATCACCTGCAACGGCCCGGCGGCGGGGCTGGAGGCGACCAAAGGACGCATCATCGACCTGGTAATCTCCGACTACCTGATGCCGGAAATGGACGGCATCTCGTTCCTCATGCAGGTAAAGCTGGCGCAACCCCACACCATCCGCATCCTGCTGACCGGCTACGCGGACAAAGAGAACGCCATCAAGGCCATCAACGAAGTGGGCCTCTACCAATACATCGAGAAGCCCTGGCAGAACGCCGACCTGCTGCTGGTAATCAAGAACGGCCTGGAGAAGCGGTTCCTGATCGAGAAGCTGCAACAGAAGATCGCCGAGGTGCAGATGGCGCAGGAGAGCCTGCAGGAGATCCAGGACCAGATCATCAAAGCCTTCATGTAGGCCGGCCCCAGCTTTGTGGGGCGGCCCACCAGACGCAAGTGTTACCGTAATACCCGGACGCGGTGGTTCTCGCTGTCGTCGATGTAGACCGTGCCTTTGCTATCCACGAACACGCCGTGTGGCCGGGCCAGGCCGCATTGCAGCGGCGCTCCGTCGGGGCCGTCCGCCCGCGCTCCCGTCCCCGCCATGGTCTCGATGGTCCCCTTCTTCGGATCGATCCGCCGGATGGTGTGGCTCTCGGTATCGGCAATCCACACCCGGCCGTCCGGAGCGATGGAGATCCCCTTGGGGCCGTTCAGCTTCGCCTGCCGGGCCGGGCCGTCGGTCAGGCCCTTTTCCCCCGTTCCCGCGACGTGGTGGATGGTCTTCTTCTGCATGTCGATCCGGTAGACGGCGTTGCCCTCCCGCAGCACCAGGTACATGTCGCCGCGGCGGTCGAAGTCCATCGCCCGCGGCCCGTGCAGCGGCGTGCCCGCCAGCGCCGCCCCATCGGAGGCGGGTTGGCGCTCGCCGGTGCCGGCGAAGGTGTCGATCGTCCCCGCCTTGAGATCCACCCGCCGGATGCGGTGGTTGCCGATGTCCGCGACATAGAGCAGGCCGTTGCGGTCGAAGGCGATGCTGTGAGGCTGCCGGAACTGGGCCTTCGCCGCCGGCCCGCCGTCGCCCTCAAAACCCGGCTGGCCGGTGCCCGCCACCGTCGAGATGACGCCCGTCTTCGCGTCCACCCGCCGCACCAGGTGGTTCTGCATCTCGACGAAGTACATGTTTCCCGCCCGGTCGAACCGGATCTCGTAAGGCTGGTTCAGCAACGCCGCGGTAGCCGGTCCGCCGTCGCCCGCGTACCCTTTCTGGCCGGTGCCGGCCACGATCGACAGCTTGCCGGTCTTCAGATCCAGCTTGCGGATGACATGATTGTCTACCTCGCAGAGGTAGAGACCTCCATCGGGACCGGTCGTGAGCCCATAGGGATTGGCAAGCTGGTCGGGGGCGGCGCCGGCTTTCCCGGTACCGGCAATGGTCTTTATCTCCGCCGCGGTAACCAGCGCGGCGCCCAGCAGGAACGCAAGAACGGGACGGATCATGCCTGTGGTATACCACGAGTATTCCCCATGTTGCTGGTCTCGCCGCCCGGAAGTGGCAAAACCCATCACGTGCTGGCCGCGCTCGAGTCGGCCCTGGCGGCCGGCCGCCCGGCTCGGCTGGTGGTCCCGACCGCCAGCATGGCCGAGCATCTCCAGCACCTGCTGGCCCGGCGCCAAGAACAGTGGCCAGGGGCTAGTGGCCAGTGGCCAGTGACCGGTGGACAGCCCCGCTCGATCCAACCTCTGGCCGCCTTCGTGGAGGAACTCACCCCGGACGTCCGGGAACTGCCCGACGCCACCGCGACGCTGCTGGTCGAGCGGGCCCTGGCCGCCGCCGGAGTCCGAGAGTTTGAGGCGGTCGCCGCGTATGCCGGCTTTCAGGCCCAGCTCCTTGAAACCTTTCAGGAGTTCTGGTCGGCGGGCGTTGACGCGCGGGAGCTGACCGCCCTCCTCGGGCCCGCAACGCCCTTCACCCGCGTCATGACCGCCTACGAAGCGCTGCTCGAAAAGGCCGGCGTCGTACATCGCTCCCGGCGCCTGCGTCTGGCCGCCGAGGCGCTCCGCCGCCGTCCGCCGGGCGCCCTCTTCTTCGACGGCTTCCTCAACTTCACACCCGTCGAGATCGAGCTACTCTTGGCCGCCAGTCCCGACCTGGTCACCTTGCCCGACGCCGGCGCCGAGGACGCCCGCCGCGCCCTGCTCGATCACGGCTTCCCGGAGACGGTACTCGACCGCGTCCGGCGACCGCGACCCGAGCCGGTAGTCCTCGAAGCGCCCTCCCCGGAGCGCGAGATCGAAGACATCGCCGGCCGCCTCCTGGCCGACCACGCCCGCAGCGGCCGCCCCTTCCGCGAGTACGGGCTGATCCTGCGCCACCTGGACGCCTACGGCCCCCTCGTAGCCGTGGTCTTCGAGCGCTTCGGCATCCCCTTCCGCCTCGCCCGGGCCGCGCCGTTAGCCCAGCACCCCGCCGTCCGCTACCTGGCCGGGCTGCTCCAGGCCACGGTAGACGGATTCGACGCCCTCCAGACCCTCGACCTGCTCAAACTCGGCGGCTCCGGCCTCGCCTGCGACCCGCAGCTCGACCGCTACGATTTCCGGCTCCGCGACAAAGCCCCCGGCGCCGGCGTCCTGTTCCTGCTCCAGCTCGCCGAGGGATTCCCTCGGGTCAAGCAGTTCATCGCCCGGCTGGAGGATCTCTCGCGCTGGGCCCAGGACCGCTTGTCCCCCAGCGCCTGGGCCGAGCGTTGCGCCCGCCTTCCCGACACCTGGTTCGCCCTCCCCGAGATCTCCGACGGCGGCTCCCACCTGGCCGCCCTGGAATGCCGCGAGCTGGCCCATGCCTTGAAAGGCTGGCGCGACGCCACCGACGAGGCTGCCCTGCTCCTGGAGGGCGAGGTCGATCTCACCGCCTATCTCCGCAAGCTCCAGGCCGTCCTGCGCCTGACGCCTCGCAGTGTCCCCGACCGCCGCCGCAACGTGGTCCAGGTGCTCAGCGTGTACGAGGCCCGCCAATGGGAGCTGGAGGTAGTATTCGTCTGCGGCCTCGTCGAGAAGCAGTTCCCTCGCTACCGCCAGCAAAACCTCTTCTTCCCCGACGGCCAGCGCCAGCGCCTGGCCCTGCTCGGCGTCCGCCTCCGCACCACCGCCGAGCAAGACCGGGAAGAGCGCCTGCTGTTCAATCTGGCCCGGAGCCGCGCCACCGATCAGCTTTACCTAACCCACCCCGCCCAGGACGAATCCGGCGCCCAGTTCCTCCGCTCTTTTTTCATCCCGGCGGAGCAGGCCTCGGGCGCGTCCCAACCTTTACAAGCCGCCATCTCTCCCCCCTCCTGGCGCCCCTCCCCCGGCGTCCTCCAGCACCCCGACCTCCTCCCCCCCCAAAGCTTCAGCCCCTCGGCCCTGGAGAGGTACATCCAGTGTCCCTTCCAGTTCTTCGCCGCACGCACCCTGCGCCTCGATGGTCCTCCCCCCACCCCCGCAGAGCGCATCGACAACCTCCTCAAGGGCGCCATCATCCACCGCACCATCGCTCTCTGGTCTTGTTCCCCGGCCGACCCCATCGGCCCCGTCTTTGAGCGCGTTTTCCAGGAAGCCTGCGCCGACGAGAGTATCCGCCTGAACTTCCGCGCCGCCGCCCTCGAAAGGGAGCTGCGCGCCGACTTGGAGCGCTTCGCCCGTTTCGAGCGCGACCGTCCCAAGCCCCCCGGCTTCACCCCCGGAGCTCCCGAGAGCGGCATCGCGTATCTGCTCGAAGACGGCCTCCGCATCACCGGCCGCATTGACCGGCACGAGGTCTCCGCCGCCGGCGCCGTGATGGTGGTCGACTACAAGTACTCCACCCCGCAGCGTCTGAAGACGATCTGCCGCGAACAGGAGCAAGGCCTCCGGGTCCAGGCGCCGCTTTATCTCTTAGGCCTCGAAAAGGAACGCGGCCTGCAGCCGGCGGGCATGCTCTTCTACGGCCTGCGCGACGAGCCCTCCCGGCACGGCTGGCTGGCCCGAGGACTGGCCCCGGACGACCCCGAGCTCGAAGTGCTCCCGCCCGCCGAGTTCCGCGCCATGCTGGACGCCGCCGGGGCCCGTACCGTGGAACTGGTGCGGGAGATTCGCAGCGGCCACGTGGAGGTCAAGCCGCGGGATCTCGGATTCTGCCGAGACTACTGCGAGTACCGGGAAGTATGCCGGATCAGTCTTTAGCGCCAGCCCGCTGGTTTCCGACGGCCTGGTGGGGCGGCCCTGGGCCGCAGCCGGCCCCCCGGGCGGCTTCCGGCGGTACGCTAATTTTCGCAACGAGGCGCTAGACTAGGCGGCTATCCCCTCCG
The DNA here is from genome assembly GCA_041477815.1 of Terriglobia bacterium. Lineage (GTDB taxonomy): Bacteria > Acidobacteriota > Terriglobia > Bryobacterales > JACQDG01 > JBGOUV01. The sequence goes on from JBGOUV010000298.1 coordinate 5,188, forward strand.
GCCGCAGGATCTGATGTTTGCGCGCCTGAACGGCCACCCAGCCGTCCCCGCTGCGCACACTCATCCCCAGCAGCCGCAGGTCGATCTCCGGAGCATCGGGGGCCAACTGCGCCATCCGGACGATCACTTCCAGCTTGCGGCCGACGCCGATCTTCTCCTCGGTGCGCAGCAACACCCCCGTGCTGCTGATATTCACCGTAGAGCCCTGCCGCGCGGGACCGCCACGCGTGTCGGTGAAGCGGTATTCCACGGGGCGCTCGATCGAGAATCGGAGAGATCGCTGAGTCATGACCACCTGATCATCGCCCCTCCCGCCTAAACCGGCAATAGTCCTGGGGGACCAAAGGGCAGTTGGTACGATGGTACAAGTACCGTCCGGCTCTAACCCGGGCTAGAATCGTAGGGATGCCACTGGAACCGGTCCTTCATTCAGTCAGTTACGCGGGTGTCTGGCCCGGCCAGACCCGTCTCGGCCTCGACGACTTCGTGGACAAGGCGGCCGCCCTCGGCTTTAGCGGCGTCATGCTCATGGCCAAGCGCCCGCACCTCTCCGTCCTCGACTACGGCCCCGAGGAGCGTGCCCGCCTCCGCGAGCGCCTCGACCGGAACGGTCTCCGCTGTCACGTCCTGGCCGGATACAACAACTTCAGCGCCGACCTGGAACATGGCGACGTCCCGCACTGCGAGATCCAGATTCACTACGTCACCGAGCTGGCCCGCATGGCCCGCGACCTGGGCGCGCCGGTGGTCCGCATCTTCACCGCCTACGAGCACCCGGCCGCCGGCTACACGGCCCTCTGGCAAGCTACGGTCGAGACCCTGCGGGAGTGCGCCCGCCGCGCCTCCGCCTTCGGCGTGACCATCGGCGTTCAGAACCACCACGACCTGGCCGTCCACTGGGAAACCCAGCTCGACCTGATCGGCGCGGTGAACGAGCCCAACTGCAAGGCCATCTTCGACGCCTGGGCTCCGGCCCTCCAGGGCGTCGATATCGTCGCCGCCGCCCGCCGCATGGCCCCCCACAACTGCCACACCACCGCCGCCGACTACCAGCGCCGTCCCCGCTTCCGCTTCCAGCCCGGCCTGGTCAACTACGAGCCCCAGAGCCCCTGGGTCCAGGCGGTACCTATGGGCGAAGGCTTCATCGATTATAAAGGTTTCTTCCGCGCCCTCCGCGAAGGCGGTTACCAGGGCCCGGTGGCCTACGAGATGTGCTCCCCCCTGCTGGACGGCGGCTCGACCGAAAACCTGGACCGCTACGCCCGCCGCTTCCTGGAATTCCTCGCCGGCGCTGAACCAGGACCGTAAGGAAGTTCCCCTTGGCCCCGCAAACGTGGAGCGGCCCCACTTGCGCTCCTTCTCAACTCTTACGCGCGACAAGACGCTAGCGCATCGTCCGGTACCGGTCCCGCAACAACTCCTGGAGCCACTGCCGGGCCGCCGACGCCGGCTCCGCCGTGGCCTTCAGCACCGCCCGCACAAACTCCTCCTCCCCGAGCAGACGCCCCACTTCCTCCTCAAACCAGGCTCTCCATCTTTCCTCGAGCCCGGTCCGGTAGGCCGCCGCGTCCTCCCCCAGCATCATCTGCCCCCCGTCGTCCTGGCTGAATCGAAACCACGCCGCCACAGTGTCGTGCACCTCCAGCAAGGTTCCCGGATCGAACCCGTCCATCTCCCGCAGCCTCTGCGACAGCGCGGTCTCCACGCCCGCCAGCCGGCAGGCGTCCAGGTACCGGTCCCGCGCGCGGGTGTAGAGCCGCACCAGCATTTCGGCATAGCAGTCCTGCTGGATGTCCTTCAACACCGTGTTGCCGTCGCCCGCGAAGGTCATCCCGTTAGGATATCTGCGTTCCCCGGTCGCGGTCCAGCGCCCCGCCTCGCTAGAATAGGTCCATGAGCACAGCGCCGGCGCGACGGGTCCTGATTGTGGACGATGAAGAGAACCAGCGGGCGGGCTTGGCGGCCATGGTTCGCAACTGGGGGTATCACACCGAAATGGCCGTGGACGGCCTGGACGCGCTGGAGAAACTAGCCTCCTATCCGGCCCAGGTGATCCTCACCGACCTGCAGATGCCCCGGCTGGACGGTTTCGGTCTGCTGAAGAAGTTGTCCGAGCAGGGAAACCCTCCGCCCACCATTGTGTTGACGACCTACGGGAGCATCGAGAACGCCGTGGAAACGGTCCACAACCTGGGGGCCTTCTGGTTCGTCGAGAAGCCCATCCAGCCGCACACGCTGGAGGTTCTGCTGGAGCGGGCGGCGCAGCAGGGGAGCCTGTCGGCGGATCGGGAGCGCTTGCAGCGGCGGCTGGCCAACCGGGGCGAGCTCGACGAGATGGTGGGCCGGTCGGCGGTGATGCAGGCGATGTTCGCCATGATCCAACAGGTGGCGCCCAGCCGGGCTTCGGTACTGATCACGGGGGAAAGCGGGACGGGCAAAGAGCTGGTAGCCCAAACCATCCACCGGCTCAGCCCGCGCCGGGAGGGGCCGTTTGTCCCCATCAACTGCGCCGCCCTGCCCGAAACCCTGATGGAGAGCGAGCTGTTTGGACACGAGAAGGGGGCGTTCACCGGGGCGGCCGAGCGGAGGGCCGGATGCTTCGAGCTGGCCCAGGGGGGAACGCTGCTGCTCGACGAAATCGGGGAAATGCAGCCGGGGACGCAGGCCAAGCTGCTGCGGGTCCTCGAGGACGGCAAGGTGCGGCGGCTGGGGGGAAAGGCCGAGGTGCAGGTGGACGTGCGCGTGCTGGCGGCCACCAACAAGGTTCCCGAGGAGGCCATCCGCAAGGGAGAGCTGCGGCAGGACCTCTACTACCGGTTGAACGTGTTCCACCTCGCGCTGCCGCCGCTGCGGGACCACCGCGAGGATATCCCGGCGGTCGCCGGCGCCCTGGTGCGGGAGCTGAACAAGAAGCACGGCTGCCGGGTGACGGGATTGGAGCCGGGGACGCTGCTGCGCTTCGACCAGCACGACTGGCCGGGTAACGTGCGGGAACTGCGCAACGTGCTGGAGCGGGCGGTGATCCTGGCCGGTCAGGGTATGATCGGTCTGGAGCATCTGCCGCCGGAGCTGGTGACGCCGGCCGCCTCGCCGCTACCGGTGTCCGACGGCGATTACGTGTCGTTCCGGGTGGGGACGACGGTGGGGGACGCCGAGAAAGGCCTCATCCTGAAGACGCTGGAGCATACGCGGAACAACAAGACGCGGGCCGCGGAGATCCTGGCCATCAGCCTGAAGACGCTGCATAACAAGTTGAAAGAGTACGGAGCCGGCTAGCACCGAGCCGCGGCGGGGGGGGGCCCCCCGGGCCCGCGAGGGGCCCCCGGTGGCCCCCCCCCCCCCGCCCCGGGGGCCCCGGGGCGCCAGAGTGCGAAACCCGGCCCCCCCCCCCCACCCAAAGCGCCC